>NZ_LFKW01000031.1:21278-39700 GCF_001040865.1 Cellulomonas sp. A375-1
GTCCTGCGCGGCGCGGCGCGGGTCGCGGGCGAGCCGTGCGGGCCGGGGCCGCTGCTCTTCCTGGGTGACGGCCGCCCGGACGTCAGACTCGAGTCCGACGACGGTGCGCGCGTCCTCGTGATCGGCGGCGAGCCGTTCGCGCACGACCTCGTCATGTGGTGGAACTTCGTCGGCCGCGACCACGCGCAGGTCGCCGAGGCTCGCGCGGACTGGGAGTCGCCGTCGCGGGCCGAGCGGTTCGGCGTGGTCGCAGGTCACGGCGACGAGCGGATCCCCGCGCCCGACCTCCCCCACGTGCGGCTCAAGCCTCGCCGGCGCCCCTCAGAGCCGACCGCCGCGCCGACCGCCGCGCCGCCGACACCACGAGAGGACGGGTGACACGTCGTACGCACGACGTGCGGCAGGATGACGCCGTGACGTCGACACCTTCGCTGCCCGCCCGGTCCCAGGTCGTCGCTCGGGCGCTCGAGGACGCCGGGGTGGTGGGCGACGTCGTCGAGCTGCCCGACTCGGCGCGCACGGCCGCGGAGGCCGCTGCGGCGCTCGGTTGCCTCGTCGGGCAGATCGCGAACAGCCTGGTGTTCTGGGCGGACGGGCGCGCCCTGCTGGTGCTGACGAGCGGTCGGCACCGGGTCGACACCGCGGCGCTCGCGCGGCGGCTCGGACGCTCGTCGCTCGAGCGCGCCACGCCCGAGCAGGTGCGGTCCGCCACGGGTCAGGCGATCGGCGGCGTCGCTCCGCTCGGTCACCCGGCGCCGCTGGAGACCGTCGTCGACGAGTCGCTCGCGCAGTACGCGCAGATCTGGGCCGCGGGCGGGACGCCGCACACGGTGTTCCCGACGACGTTCGAGGAGCTCGTGCGGGTCACGGGCGGCGCGGTGCACCCGGTCACGAGCTGACCCGGCGCCCCCGACCCGCGTCCGGCCTGCGGGACCTTCGTGCCGCTCGACGGCCTCTCGCACGGGTCATGCTGGTGGTGTCAGGACGGACGATCAGGACGAGGTGACGCGATGCGGACCGACGGACCCGTGGTCGTCGCACTCGACGGCAGCGACCGCAGCGCCGCGACACTGCGCTGGGGCGTCGACGCAGCCGTGACGCGGCGTGCGCGGCTCGTCGTGGCGCACGTGGTGGCACCCACCGTCGGCCCGTGGACGTGGGCGGGTGCGCCTGCCGTCGCGCCCGACGTCGCGTCGGCCGCCGACGACCTGCGGGTGGTGTGCCGCGAGGTCTCGCGCGCGCACCCTGACCTCGACGTGGCCGCCGTGCTGCTCCAGGGATCGACGGTGCCGACGCTCACGGAGTACAGCCGGGACGCGCAGCTGCTCGTCGCCGGGACGAGCACCGACCAGTCGCCGGCGCTCACGGTCAGCACGGCGCTGTCGTGGCGTGCTCGCTGCCCGGTGGCCCTGGTCCGCGGCGACCTCGGCCGAAGCGGTGCCGTCGTCGTGGGGGTCGACGAGACGCCGGGCTCGTGGTTCGCGGCGGGACTCGCCGCCCGCGAGGCGCTGCGCCGTTCGGCGCCGCTGCACGTGCTGCACGCCCGCCGCGCCGGCCACGGCACCGACGGGCGGGCGACCGCCCTGGACGTCGCCGCCGACCTCGCCGAGACGTATCCCTCGATCACGGTCCGCACGATCCTCGCCGACGGCGACCCCGTGCGGGCACTGGTCGACGCGTCGCGGGCCGCCGGGCTCGTCGTCGTCGGCGCCCGTCGCCTGCGCGGGCGGCGCCACCTCGTCGGCAGGCGTGTCGCGCGCCTCGCCGCCTGTCCCGTGCTCGTGGTGCGCGACGACGTGGTCTGAGCGACCCCCACCGGACGTCCGGGATCTGCGCTTCATCCTGGTATCACGTGGGTCTGCACGACATCCTTCGAGGTGACGCCGAACGGCGTCCCGACGAGGAGGCGGCGATGAGCTACCCCGGGGACGGGCGGCTGCCCGTCATCTACGTGCGCGGTTACGCGGGCGGCCCCTCAGGGATCGACAAGGCGGTCGACGACCCGTTCTACGGCTTCAACGAGGGGTCCGTCCAGGCTCGCGTCGACGGGGACAACCGGCCGCTGTTCCACCAGTTCGAGAGCCCTCTGCTGCGCCTGATGATCGACCACGAGTACCAGCTGCTGGTGCAGGGCGACCAGGAGGCGTACCTGCGGCGTCAGCAGCACGGCACCGTGCCCGCGGCGACGATCTGGGTGCACCGCTTCTACGACGAGTTCGCACCCCACCTGACGCAGGACCCCGCGACGTTCAGCATCGAACGCGCGGCGCAGAGCCTGTTCGACCTCGTCAGGCTCGTGCGCGAGCAGACCGGCGCGCCGCGCGTGTTCCTCGTCGCGCACTCGATGGGCGGGCTCGTCGTGCGCAGCATGCTGCAGCGCGTCATCCCCGACGCGGAGCGGGTCGGCGGGTCGCTCGACGCCGCAGCGGCGTTCGTCGACCGCGTGTTCACGTACGCGACGCCGCACGGCGGCATCGAGTTCGCGGTCGGCTTCGGGTTGCTCGAGAAGGTGCGCGACACGCTCGGGATCCAGGGCGCGGACATGTTCGGTCCGCGGCGGATGCGCGAGTTCCTGACGCCCACCGGCGTCGCCCTGACCGACGAGTTCTCCGCGACCCGCCTCCCGGCGGGTGGCTTCCCCTCCGAACGGTTCTTCTGCCTCGTCGGCACCAACTCGACGGACTACGCCGCCGCGCTCGGCTTGTCCTCGCGCGCGGTCGGGCCGCGCAGCGACGGTCTGGTGCAGATCGAGAACGCGTTCCTCGAGGGTGCGCCGTGCTCGTACGTGCACCGCAGCCACTCGGGCCGGTTCGGCATCGTCAACTCCGAGGAGGGCTACCAGAACCTACGCCGGTTCCTCTTCGGCGACCTCCAGGTCTCGGCCGACCTCACCGGCCTGCACCCGTGGGGCAGCCCGGACGACGAGACCGTGTGGCAGCTCGAGACGCAGATGTCGATCCGCGGCCTGCCCGTGGTGCTGCACGAGCGCAGCACCGCGCACCTGTGCCCGATCCAGATCGAGCGCCCTGCCGGCGGGACGGACGTACGGCCGGTGCCCATCGTCCGCACCTACCTGTCGTCGAAGGCAACGCGTCCCCCCGACCCGAACAACGACGCGGCTCCGATGGAGACGATGCGGCACGTCCTGCGCCTGCGCCTGCTGTCGCTGCGCGCCAAGGGTGGCCTGCTGTCCTTCCTCGACCACCTCGAGCAGGCCGAGGACTGGGCCGACGTGCTCGTGGTCGACATCCAGCTGAGCGAGGGCGCCCCACCTCGCACCTGGGCCCGCTGGGGCTCGGAGCTCAAGGTCCCGCTGCGCGACTGGACTCCCGACCCTGCCACGGACGCACCCCTGAAGGACGAGGAGGTGGCCGAGGGCATCTGGCGGGCATGCGTGCGCCTGCCGGAGAACGCCCGGCGGCTGCTCGGCGACGCCGCGGCCGTGACCATCGAGGTCCAGGGCCGCTCGACCCTGCCTGCCGGCGTACCCCACTGATGATCCCTCCGCTCCTTCGCGCGGGCCGCTCGCTAGTTGTCGACCACGCTGGTGCCGCGCATGTCGATGCCGCTGTCTGCTCCGCGGTTGGTTCGGTATGCATCTGCGGAGCCCGCCCTGCAGGGAGCATCCAGATGTCCGCCCGTACGACGTCCCGCCCCCACGCGCCCATGATCCGCGCTTCCACCAGCTCGTCGTCGTGCAGCACCTTGGCTGCTCCGGCTGCTTCTTCGAGGGTCAGGGTGTGCCCGTCGATCCATGCGTCGTCGCTGCGTAGGAACTGGTGGATGTTCCCACCGCCGGTGTTGTCCGCCCAGACGAGCAGGCGCTGTTGCGAGCCCGGCTTGGTCCAGCACGGTGAGTGCGTTCGCCCCGGCGGGGGCGTCGTACAGCGCTTCCAGGCAGGTGAGGTCTCGGCGGCTCGGGGGCATACTCGGACGTTAGCGGAGGGTGGCGGGCTGTCCCCGTTGTGCACCTGCGGCGCCCCTCGGCCAACGCAGCATTCACATCGTCGGGCTACCACTGCTCGCCGACGACATCCGTGACGCATCGCGTTCGCGCACGCTCCGCCGAGTCGACCCCGGCTGCTACGAGACGACCGACGGTTCCGTCCGGGTCGTGCGCGTCGCCAACCGAGACCCCGAGGCCCCGGAGTGCGTCGGCGCGCTCTGGTCCTGGATAGCGACCCGCGTCACCAAGCGCGAAGCCCTCGCCCACCTGAACTACCGGTCGCCCGCTGCCACGAGCCCGCACTCACGCTGGCTCGTCCCGTGACGGCACACGCCCGGTGCTCGCGGACAGGCCCGCGGGGCGGGCCCGAGTGACGTAGAGGCCGTTCGAGCCGTCCGGTGGCGGGCTCACCTGCACGGCGGTCCGTGCCCTTCGACGCCGACCTGGGTGGTGTTCTGCGCGACCCGTTCGGACCCGTCTTCGGTGTACGTGATCTTCAGCGCTTTGACGTGCGCGTCGTCCAGCGACGTGATCCGCATGCTCTGGATGATCTGCCAGGTCTCACCTGGCGCGATGACGACGTCTTCTACGTCGACCCGACGGTCCCACGCGAGCTGTGACGTGGCGTCGTCGTCCGCTGGTGGGATCGCGCCACCGACGGCGTACCAGTTGCCGCTGCTGTTCTCGAGGATCGCGTACGCGGGCCCGACGTCGAATCCTGCAACGTCTACCGGCTCAACCGCTGTGATGGTGATGTCGTCCGACCCGGTGTTGGTTGCGAACGCTGACCCGAGCGCCCGCGGCCCGTCCATGACAGGGGCGGAGCACACGGTGAACTCCCCGTCGCCTCCTACTTCAAGCGACCCTTGCCGTGGGGCGTGCGCGGTGCACCCGACGCTGGTAGCGACTG
The DNA here is from genome assembly GCF_001040865.1 of Cellulomonas sp. A375-1. Taxonomy (NCBI): domain Bacteria; kingdom Bacillati; phylum Actinomycetota; class Actinomycetes; order Micrococcales; family Cellulomonadaceae; genus Cellulomonas; species Cellulomonas sp. A375-1. The sequence goes on from NZ_LFKW01000031.1 coordinate 26,135, forward strand.
CAAGAGCCGCTACCAGCGTCGGTGTGAGGCGTTGCGGGATGTTCACGACTTGGCGATCAGGCGACCGGAGTTGGTCTGCTCGGGTTCGTTGTTCGTCCCGCACAGGCGGAACGACGTCCCTGAGGTGCGCTTGATGTACAGCTTTGTCTGCGAGCTCCATCCGGTCTGCGCGGACAGGTTCATACCGATGAGGCCTTCGAGGGTGACACCGGAGGACCAGTACTGCGCCTTCGTCCTTTCGATGTAGACCGACGCGTTGGCGTACGGGACGCAGTACGACGCGGTGGGCGTGGAGGTTGCTGTGGCCGTATATGAGCCGTTCGGAACCCCGATGGGAGCCACTTGGTACTGGATGACGGGAAGCCTCCCGGGGGACATGAAGCAGTACCGGAACTTGCCGTAGTCCTGGTACTTCTTGTAGATCGTCTTGTGCGCACCCTTCTTGGTGTCGTAGTCCGTACCGGACGAGGAGGAAACCGCGCGCGTACCTGCGTTCTTGAACGTCCCGGACTTGCCTGTGAAGCTCGTCGCGTACCCCAGGGACGACTCCGCTCCCCTCTGGTACTGGAAGTCGGTCGTGACCTTTGACGTCGTGGAGAAGGACGACCCGATGATCGTTGGCCGGTCGTCGTACCGGGCGACGAGCATCGCGCCGCCGCACGACGCCGGTTCGGCGTCCGGGTTGGTGTCCGGGTCGGCGGAGCTGGTGGTCACCTCACCGATCAGTTCGGGCTCGGAGGCGACGATGTCGATGTCACCCTCGACGAGCACCTCGTCGCTGGTGGCGGCCACAGTAGCGACGGACAGGACGGCTGACGCACCGGTGGTGGCTGTGGCGTCCTTACTGGTCGGCGCGGTGACGTCGAAGTTCACGACCTTCTTCGCGGTTCCCACGACGTCCTTGACTGCGGCGGGGTCTGCCACGAGTTCGTAGTTGCCGTCTGTGTCGGTCAGGGTCTTCGCGATGGTGACGAGCTCGACCGTGTCGCCGACTTTGAGGTCTCCGAGTTCGGCGGGCGACGGCCATGCGGTCGCGATGACGGGGACACCAGCACTGGCGTCCTGCACGTGCCCGGCGACGAGGACCGGACCGTCAAGTTCGGTTGACGGTTCAATCTCGGGCAGGTACTCCGCGAGCTGGGTGGCTTGCGCCGGGGTCGGGCCGTCGGTTGGTTCGCTGGGCGCTTGCGCTCCCGCGACGAGAAGTACAGCGGTGAACGCTACCGCTGACAGGTGTGCAATGGGCAGACACATACCAGTTCCCCCTGTGTGCTGGTCTGTGTGACGACGACGAAGTAAACCGCAACCCGCACCCCAGATGACCAGTTTGTCCACAACTGACACTCGCCGGGACGCGCGTCCCGTCACCGCTCCGCCCCTGATCGAGCACGACCGCACACCCGCCCACACGAAGACCACAGGCCGGCCGCCCTACACCCACGAGCAACGACCGACTGGGGCGACGAGCGCACCGACGCGCCGCCGGCACCGCGCTCGTGTGAGACCCTGATCGCAGAGCCCGACGCCGGGCTCCCGGACGAGGGTGCCGTACCCGGACAGCGACAAGACGGCCGCATGGAGCACATGATGGCCTGGCTCGTCCTCATCCTGTCCGGAGTCCTCGAGGCCGTCTGGGCGACCGCACTCGGTCGCTCGGAGGGCCTGCACCGCCTCGTGCCTTCCCTCGTGTTCGTGGTCGCGCTCGCGGCCAGCATGGGCGGGCTCGGGTATGCGATGCGCACGCTGCCCGTCGGGACGGCCTACGCCGTGTGGGTCGGGGTGGGTGCGTCCCTGACCGTCGGCTGGGCGATGCTGAGCGGCGCCGAGCCGGTGAGCGCGGTGCGTCTGCTGCTGGTCCTCGGCATCGTCGCGTGCGTCGTCGGGCTCAAGCTCGTCCACTGACCGCCCAACCCACGAGCCGACCGCGTCAGGCCGTCGCCGCGCGTGGGACCTGCCGGGGAGCCTGAGGCGGGCCGACGAACCAGCTCACAGACCGCGCCACGTCGCCCGCGCGCAACCACTCGTGCCGCTCGGACCGCGGGTCGCCGGGCTCGTCCCGCCACGCGACCATGACGTGCTCCGCCGTCCAGCGGACTGCGCGAGCCGGCCGCCACTCCTCGGTGCCGTCGAGCCAGACCACACGGACGATCACGGGGATGTCCCCCTGCGGCCGCACGGGGATCCGCGCGGGCGCCTCACGGTTCGCGACCTCGCGGCGCGGTGCGCGCGGCGCCGAGCGCGGTCCCAGGGTCTCCGGCCGGCCCGCCGGCGTGCTGTCGTCCACGCCCTCACTGTACTCGCACACGTGTTCGAGTCGCTCCCCCGGACGAGCGACGTCCGTGCGACAGGAGGCGGCCCATGGTCGGCGGGGCGCCACCTCGGTGCGATCCTTGGGGCCATGACCCTCCAGGACGGTGGCCCCGCCGACCCGCGCCGCGGCTACGCGCGAGGCCGCGCCACGCGCGAGGAAATCCTGGAGACCGCGCTCGTGCTGTTCGGAGAGGTCGGGTACCACACCGCGTCTCTGCGCGAGATCGCGGCACGCGTCGGCATCTCGCACCCGGGTCTCCTGCACCACTTCCCGAGCAAGGCCGCCCTGCTGGAGGCGGTGCTGCAGCGTCGGGACGACGTCGACGACGCCGCGATGCAGGTCGACCTCGCGCAGGGGGTCGACTACCTCGAGGCGCTCGTGCGGGTCGTCGAGCGCAACGCGGCACGTCCCGGGATCGTGGAGCTCTTCGCGACGCTCTCGGCCGAGGCGACGGCGCCGACCCACCCCGCGCACGCGTACTTCGAGCGTCGCTACGCCGAGGTGCTCACGACCACGACGGCTGTGTTCGAGCAGCACCGGGCGGCCGGGACCCTGCGCGCCGGCGTCGACCCGGCCTCGGCGGCGCGTCGGCTCGTCGCCGTCATGGACGGTCTGCAGGTGCAGTGGCTCCTGGGTGCCGACTCCCCCGCCGACCGCGTGGACATGGCCGCCGAGGTGCGCGCGGAGTACCTGGCGTTCCTCGCCTGACCCGAGCGCTCCGGACGGCGCTCAGGCGTTCGCGCGCGCGACGAGCGCGGCGAGCCCCTCGAGGTCGACGGGCGCGAACCCGAAGTCGACGATCGCGCGCGCCGGCATCTGCAGCATCATCGCGAGCGTCGTCGCATCCAGCTCGTCCAACCCCGGCTCGCCCGGCGGCGGCTCGAGCAGCGGCGCGAGGAGCACCGACCCGACCGGGTGCTCGAGCCACTCGGCGATCGTGGACATCTCGGTGAGCTCGCCCCACAGCGGCTCACCCTCGACCTCGACCTCGACGGCGCCCCGCACGTCGCGCGACGACGCCCCGACCTCGACGACGAACGACCCGCCCTCGACGACCCACCGACGCTGCCCGGCGTGCCAGTACGCCAGGTCGCGCGCCGCGAGCTCGAAGGTGAGCGTCCGCGACCGGCCTGGCTCGAGGGCCACCTTGGCGAACGCCTTGAGCTCACGCACGGGACGCACCACGCTCGCCTGCGGGTCGCGCACGTAGACCTGGACGACCTCCGCGCCGGCGCGGTCGCCGAGGTTCGTGACACGCACCCGCACACCGACCGTGACGTCCGGCCCCACGCCCGAGACCTCCGCCGCGATCTCGTCGTAGCCGAACGTGGTGTAGCCCAGCCCGTGCCCGAACGGGTAGGCGACCTCGAGCAGCCGCGTGTCGTACCACCGGTAGCCGACCAGGATCCCCTCGCCGTACCGGACGTGTCCGTGCTCGCCGGGGAAGCTCCCGAACGCGGGGGTGTCCTCGAGGCGCAGCGGGATCGTCTCGGTGAGCCGACCGGAGGGTTCCGCCGCTCCGGTCAGCAGGTCCGCCACCGCCGAACCGCCGGCCTGGCCCGCGAGCCACGTCTCGAGGATCGCGGCCGCGTCGTCGCGCCACGGCATGTCGACGGCCGACCCGTTCGCGAGCACGACGACGACGCGCGGGGTGACCGCGGCGAGCGCGTGCAGCAGCGCGACCTGGTTGTCCGGGAGCCCGAGCCGGGGCCGGTCGTAGCCCTCGGACTCGTCCTGCGGGGGCAGACCGAGGAAGGCGACGACCGTGGACGCGCTCCGGGCAGCCGTGACGGCCGCGTCGAGCAGTGCCGGGTCGTCGCCCTCGTCCTCGAGCGTGAACCCCGGCTGGAACGCCACGTCCCCCAGGCGGTCGCGCAGGGACGTCAGCGCGTCGTCGAGCCGGGTCGGGTTCACGAGCGACGACCCCGCACCTTGGTACCGCGGCGTCCGGGCGAGCTCGCCGACGACGAGCACGTCGCCGCCTGTGAGCGGCAGCAGCGCGGCGCCGTCGACGGAGTCGTTCTTGAGCAGCACCGAGCCCGCCGCGGCGGCCTCGCGGGCGAGCGCGTGGTGCGCGTCGACGTCGACGTCGCCCGGCTCGGCGAGCGCCGGGAGGGAGCGCGCCACCAGGCGGAGCACGCGGCGCACGGCCTGGTCGAGCACGTCGGGTGCGAGCCGACCCTCGCGCACGGCGGCCACGACCTCCTCGTCGGGACGCGGACCGGACGCCGGCATCTGCAGGTCGAGCCCTGCGGCGAGCGACGCGACGCGGTCGTGCACGGCACCCCAGTCCGAGACGACGAGGCCCTCGAAGCCCCACTCGTCGCGCAGCACGTGCGTGAGGAGCCAGTCGTGCTCGGACGCGAACGTGCCGTTGACCTTGTTGTAGGCGCACATCACGGTCCAGGGCTGAGACTGCGTGACCACGCGCTCGAACGCCGGAAGGTAGATCTCGCGCAGCGTGCGCTCGTCGACGTCGGCCGAGACGCGCATGCGGTCGGTCTCCTGGTTGTTGGCCGCGTAGTGCTTGAGCGACGTTCCGACGCCCTGCGACTGGATGCCGTCGACGAGGGCCGCGCCGATCTCGCCCGAGACGACAGGGTCCTCGGAGACGTACTCGAAGTTGCGACCGCACAACGGGGTGCGCTTGATGTTGACGCCCGGGCCGAGCAGGACCGCGACCTCGTGGGCCCGCGTCTCGCGGCCGAGCGCCTGGCCGACGCGTCGGACGAGGTCGACGTCCCAGGACGAGCCGAGTGCCGCCGCGGTCGGGAAGCACGTGGCGGGCGCTGCCTCGCCGAGGCCGAGGTGATCCGAGGACGCCACTTGCTTGCGGACCCCGTGGGGGCCGTCGGTGACCATGATCTGCGGCACGGCGAGGCGGTCGACGCCCTTCAGGTGCCAGAAGTCCGCGCCCGACGTCAGCGACGCCTTCTCCTCGAGCGTGAGCTCGGCCAGGACTCGTTCGACGTCGAACACCTCGGTCATCCCCGGGCCTCCTCCAGCGGCAGCGTCCCTCGACCCTAGCCGCATCCCTACCACGCGGTAGGGATATGCGTCAGGACACGGGGTCGGCGGCACACTCCGCGCGTGCGGGCTCCGGAGCCGGGTCCGCGGCGCACTCGGCGCTCCCCGGGCCGGTCGCCGGGTCGGCGGCGCACGTGGAGCCCTCGGGACCGGGGACAGGGTCGGCGGCGCAGTCCGACGACGCGGTCACGGCGAGCCGCCCGTCCGGGTCGAGCCGCCGCAGGATCGCGAGCATCAGGTCGGCGAGGCTCGCGACTCCCTCGTCGTCCAGCCCGTCCAGGATCATCGTGCGCACCGCGTCGGCGTACAGCGGTCGGGCGGCGAGGTAGGCGTGCTCCCCCGCGGCGGTGAGGACCGCGTTCGTCGCACGCGCGTCCTGCTCGCACGGCGCGCGGTCGACGAGGCCCTTGCGCTCGAGCCCGGTCACCACGCGGGACAACCGCGGCAGCGTCGCGTTCGTCCGGCCGGCGAGGGCTGACAGGCGCATGCGGTACGCCTCCGCCTCGTGCAGCGCCTCGAGCAGGCTGAACTCGAAGGACGTCAGGCCGACCGGTCCGAGCTGCTTGTCGAGCGCGGTGGGCAGGAGCTCGAGGAGCGCGTGCAGACGCGCGACGGCGACCCGCTCGTGCCGGAGCAGGTCGGCGCTCCCCTCCGCCTGGCGCTCGGGGTGCACGTCGGAACGCTCGGCGCGGCGCAGGTCGGCGATGCTCATGCAGCCAGCGTACCAACAACTTGCACCTACAACCATCGTGGTCTACTGTCTCAGTTGTAGATACAACCAACCGGCGTCCGTGATCCGGGGCCGAGCAGAGAAGGAGCATGACGGTGACCACGTTCTCCATCATCGGGACCGGCAACATGGGCAAGTCGATCGGCGGCGTCCTCGCCGACGGCGGCAGCTCCGTCAAGTACGTCACCCACGACGAGGTCGGCACCACGCCGCTCACCGGCGACGTCGTCGTCCTCGCGGTGCCCTACCCTGCCGTCGACTCCCTCCTGGACGCCTACGGCGACCAGCTCGCGGGCAAGGTGGTCGTCGACATCACCAACCCTCTGAACTTCGAGACGTTCGACTCGCTCGTCGTGCCCGCCGGCTCGTCGGCCGCGGCGCAGATCCAGGCCAAGCTGCCCTCGAGCACCGTGCTCAAGGCCTTCAACACCAACTTCGCCGCGACGCTCGCCGCCAAGACCCTCGGCGGTGTGCCGACGACCGTGCTCGTCGCGGGTGACGGCGACGCGGCCAAGGCCTCCCTGGTCGACGCGCTCGTCGCGGGCGGCGTGCAGGCCATCGACGCCGGCTCGCTCGCGCGGGCCCACGAGCTCGAGGCGATCGGCTTCCTGCAGCTCACGCTCGCCGTGGGCGAGAAGCTGCCGTGGACCGGCGGCTTCGCCGTCGCCCGCTGACCCCTCCCCACCCGTCCGGCCGGGCCCCACGGCCCGGCCGGCCCCGTCACCAGGAGTCCCGCACCATGACCACGCCCCTCGACCAGCCCGCCGCCACGAGCGACGACTCGGTCATCAACCCCGACACGTCGATGGACGCGGTCACGCTGCACGTCGGTGACCTCGAGCGGATGTCGACCTACTACTCCGACGCGTTCGCGATGGAGCCCATCGAGGAGCGCAGCCGCGGGCGCCAGGTGCACCGGGTGCTGGGCCGCGGGACCACGCCGATGATGCGGCTCGTGCACACGCCGGACCTGCCGGGTGTCGACCCGCGGGCGTCGGGGCTGTTCCACACGGCATTCCTCTTCGACGACCAGGCGAGCCTCGCCGCGACGGTCTACCGCGCCGCACAGGACCCGCTGAGCCGGTTCGTCGGCTCGAGCGACCACTCGGTCAGCGAGGCGTTCTACTTCACGGACCCCGAGGGCAACGGGATCGAGCTGTACACCGACCGGGACCGCAGCCTGTGGCTGCACGCGCGCGGCCAGATCATCATGGACACGACGTTCCTCGACCCGAACGACTTCCTGCGTCGTCACCTGACGCAGGAAGCGCTCGACGCCGGGCCGGAGCTCGCCGGTCGGGTCGGGCACGTGCACCTGCAGGTCGGCGACATCGCCCGCGCGGAGTCCTTCTACGTCGACGCGCTCGGCTTCGAGGCGACCATGAAGGAGTACCCCGGTGCGCTCTTCGCCTCGGCGGGCGGGTACCACCACCACGTCGCGATGAACGTCTGGAACAGCCGGGGTGCGGGGCCACGGGCGTCGACGCTCGGCCTCGGCGACGTCGCGGTGACCGTGCCGGGCCGGGACGACCTCGACGCGCTCGCGGCGCGCCTGCGCTCGCGTGGCGTCGTCTTCGCCGACGACGGTCGCTCGATCACCGCGCACGACCCGTGGGACACGCAGGTCACGGTCTCGCTGCCCGGCTCGACGACCGAGGACGTCCTCGCGCGCTGAGCCCGTCCGCTGCCTCGATCGTCCCGGGCGCGTTCGTCGGCGGCGGGCGGCAGAGCGATGCCTGCGCCGGGCACATGCCCGTGCGAAGGTGGCGGGCATGGACCAGGGTGTCGAGGACGTGCGGGCCCGGTTGCTCGCGCTCCGCGCCGAAGCCGTCGAGCGAGCGGCCGGGCTCGGCGCGACCAAGTCCGACCTCGTCGCGGCGTCCTGGGGCACCAACATCGACGACGAGCACGACCCTGAGGGCCAGACCATCGCGTTCGAACGCGCCCAGGTCGACGCACTCGCCACGGATGCGCGCCTCCGGCTCGCGGAGGTCGACGCGGCGCTCGACCGTCTCGCCGCGGGCACGTACGGCACCTGCGCCGTCGGCGGAGAGCCCATCGACCCCGCCCGGCTGCTGGCACGTCCGACCGCGACGACGTGCGTCGAGCACGCGCAGCCGCCGTCCACCACGCGACGCAGGGACCGCTGAGCCGCCGCGTCGTCTGGTCCGCTCGGCCGGTCAGGGCGAGGCGACGAGCGCGTCGAGCCCGACCACCGGGACGACCGACTCGGCGGCTCGTACGAGCTCGGGGTCGGTGGTCACGAGCGCGTCGGCCTGCAGTCGGGCGACCGCGAGGTACTCGGCGCGGTACGTCTGCGCCCACCCGAGCCGCGCCGCGATCTGCCACGCGGTCGCACGCGACACCCGGTCACCGAGGAGCCGGATGCGCAGGCTCGCGATCCCTTCCAGCAGCCGTCGCCCCTCCGGTTCGGTCAGGACGCCCCGCCGGACCTCGTCGTAGAGCAGCGCCAGGGCGTCCGAACGCAGGAGGTTCGGTCCGACGAGCTGGTGCTCGGGTGCGACGGTCAGCGCGTCGCGGACGACCGTGATCGCCACGGCCGCGTCGATCGCGTAGCGGGTCATGCCACGCAGCGTGCCACGGACGTCCGACTCACGACGATCGTCGGCCCGACGGGCGAGCTCAGCCCGTCGGTTCGTCGCCCGGCACACCGACCGTCGGCGCCGCAGTCGGCGCCTGCTCCTGAGCGCGCACGATCCGGTCCTGGAACGCGGAGACCGTCGCCGCGTCGACGACTCCCGTCACCGGCACGCCCAGGTCCTCCTGGGCGCTGCCGAGCGCGGCTGTCAGGGCATCGGACCACTGACCGTCCACCGGCCCGTCCCAGTACCCCGCGAGCATGAGCGTCTGCTGGAGGGCGGCCGTGCTGACCATCGTCTGCTCGGCGTCGGCGCTCCCGAGCGAGTCGACCGTCGCCTGGAGCGCAGCGGCCGTCGCCTTGTCCACCGTGCCGGTCTGTGGGAGACCGTTCGCCGCCTGGAGCGACTCGACGGCCGCGACGGTCGCGGGCCCGTAGACCCCGTCCACGTCCTGCGTGTAGTACCCGGTGGTCGCGAGCGCCTCCTGCAGCGCCGTCGTGTAGGCGCCGGCCGCAGCGAGCGCGTCGGCCTGGACGTCCTCGGGGAGGCACCCCGACTGCACCAGGAGCTCGAGCCAGGCGGTCTCGAGAGCCACCGCCGCCGCGTTGAACTGCTCCGCCGCGTCAGTCATGGGTGTCTCGTCCGTGATCCCCGCCTGCATCTGCGCGAACTCGTCCTCTGCCTGCTCCACGCGGGCGACCGTCGCCTGCGGGACTGCCGTCGGTGCGGTGGTCGCAGGCGCGCTCGGAGTCGGTGGCGGCGTGCTGGAGGCCGTCGCCAGCGCACTCGCGAGCGCGTCCCACGCGTCGGCCAGCTCCGCCTGGGCCACACCGACAGCCTCGCGCGCATCGACCGCCGCCCTCCCGGCGTCGACCGCCGCGGCGGAGGGCTCGGCCAGGTCCCGACCCGCGTCAGTGACGTCCCCGACCGTCGGCACCGTGTCGTGCAGGACGTCGCCGTACCGGTCGAGCGCGGCGACGTAGTCGGCGCTGGCCGAGCAGAACGCGTCGGCGGTGTCCGTGGCGGCCGCCTCGGCGTCCGCCAGCGCCCGCTCCTTCGCCCGGACCTCCTGCTCGGCCCGGGCGACCGGCGACTGCGCGCTGCAGCCCCAGACGCCCGCCACGGCGGAGGCGACGACGACGGCGACGACAAGTCCGCGGACAGCACTCACGCGGCGATCGTCCGACGTCCGCCTCGTCGCCGGCCCCACCCGGTGCGGGTAGGACGCACGAAGGTCCCACGGCCGGGCTGGTCCGCGAGGCTAGCGTCGAGCAGCAAGACGCACCCGCCTGCGACGACGAGGGAGTCTGGCATCAGCACCGCGAGCATTCCGGCACCTGCGCACCGACCCGCTGATCGGGAGCGCGGGCGCGGCGTCCCGCGTGCCGAGCGGCTGCGCCGTCCGAGCCGGTCGACCCTCGGCCTCGTCCTCGGGCCCGTGCTCGCCGCGCTCACGGCCTGGGTGGTGCCGGACATGGCGCCCGAGGCCGCCGGTGCCCCGCAGTACGCCGGAGCCGTGACCGCGGCGACGCTCGTGCTCATGGGCGTGTGGTGGATGACCGAGGCGCTGCCGCTGCCCGTCACGGCCCTGCTGCCACTCGTCGTCCTGCCCGTCTCCGGCGTCGCGACCATGCACGACGTGGCGGCGCCCTACGCGAACAAGGTCATCTTCCTGTTCCTCGGCGGGTTCGTCCTCGCGATCGCGCTGCAGCGCTGGGACGTGCACCTGCGCATCGCGCTCACGGTCGTGCGCCTCGTCGGCACCGCGCCGCGCCGGCTCGTGCTGGGCATGATGACCGCGACCGCGCTGCTGAGCATGTGGGTCTCCAACACCGCCACCGCGGTGATGATGCTGCCGATCGGCATCTCGGTGCTCGCCATGCTGGGACGCGGACGGGGCGGCGTCGACCCTCGCCTGTCGTCCGCGCTCATGCTCGGCATCGCGTACGCAGCGACGATCGGCTCGTTCGGCACGATCATCGCGAGCCCGCCCAACGCGCTGCTGGTCGGCTACCTCTCGGAGACCTACGGCGTCGAGATCGGGTTCGGGCAGTGGATGGCCGTCGGGCTGCCGCTGTCGATCGTGTTCCTGCTGCTCGCCTGGCTCGTGCTCACGCGCGTCGTGTTCAGGTTCGACCCGGCGCCTCTGTGCGAGGACGACGAGGTCGTGCGCACCGAGCTACGGCGGCTCGGACCCATGGGCCCCCCGCAGCATCGGGTCATCGCGGTGTTCGCGCTCGCTGCCGTCTCGTGGATCGCGCTGCCCTTCGTCTGGCCCGGCACGCCCGTGACCGACGAGGTCGTGGCCGTCGTCGTCGCGATCCTGCTGTTCCTGCTGCCCTCGGGCTCGGACTGCGGCGGGCGCATGCTCGACTGGTCGGACACCCGCGAGCTCCCGTGGGGCATCCTGCTGCTGTTCGGCGGCGGGCTCGCACTCGCCTCGCAGATCACCGCCTCGGGCCTGTCGGTGTGGATCGGCGAGCGCGCGCACGGCCTCGACGGGCTGCCGACCGTGCTCGTGGTCGCGGCGGTGTGCGCGCTGACCGTGCTGCTCACCGAGTTCATGTCGAACACCGCGACGGCGGCCACGCTCCTGCCGATCATGAGCGGCGTCGGCGTCGCGCTCGGCTACGGCCCGCTGCTCCTCGCCGCGCCCGTCGCGCTCGCCGCGGGGTGCACGTTCATGATGCCCGCGGCCACGCCGCCGAACGCGATCGCGTACTCGTCGGGCTACGTGCGCGTCCCGGACATGCTGCGCGCGGGCTTCCCGCTCAGCGTCTCCTCGATCGTGCTCGTGACGCTGACCGTCACGACCCTCGCCCGCTGGGTGCTCGGTGCCTGAGATCGCAGCCGCCGCGCCAGCCGTTCACGCGTAGGAGAACGCGGGCGGGAAGACCAGCACGACGATCGCAGCCCACACGGCGTAGACCACCAGGTAGCGGGTCTGCCAGCGTTCCACCGCGTCGAACGTGCCGTGGGCACGCAGGAACCGCCACAGCAGCCAGCCGGTGCCCACGAGGTGCACGAGCAGCACCACGTTGAGCCCGAGTGCCGCGGCCTTGTTCGCGGTCCAGCCCGCGTCGGCGATCCGGGACGCCATCGCCGTCAGTGCGACGACGTCGACGGCGAGGGCCGTCACGACGAGGCCGAGCTGCAGCCAGTCGAACGGCCCGCCCGCCGTGATGGGGTCGCGCGCGCTGATCGCGTAGAGCAGCAGCGCGACCACGAGCAGCAGGATCCCGTCCATCAGGACGAGCAGGCTCCGGTCCACCGCGGTGAGCGGACCGCCCGCCAGCAGCGCGACGAGTGCCGCGACGAGCAGGCCGAGCGTGAGCGGTGTGAAGACGCGAGTGAGGACGGGCGCCATGTTCTCCACGACGCTCTGCTTCGCCTCGACGAGCCAGGCCGCCACCAGCAACGCCCCGGGCACCGCGAACGGCAGGAGCCAGCTCTGGACGAACGGCTCGGCGTCGATGCCGACGACGTCGAACGTGGCGAGCAGCAGCCCCGTCAACAGTCCTCCACCGAGCGCGAGGAGCGTGAAGTAGACGACGAGCTCGCCCGTGAAGCGCACGAAGTCCATGCGACGCGCGTGCTCACGCCACGCGCCGCCTGTGTAAGCGACGCCGAGCAGCAGCCACAGGAGCACCGGCAGGTGCGTCGCGGCCAGCACCGCGGTCGTCGACAGCCCGACGCCGGGCTCGTCGGCGAAGAACGGGAACAGGTTCACCACCACTGCCAGAGCGGCGGCCATCACGGCCAACGCGCCGGCGGCCCGCGCGGGCAGACGGCGCGACCAGGCGAAGTAGGCCGCGAGAAAGGGCAGCACGGCGAACGCCACGTTGAGCGCGAAGCGTCCTTCGTCCTCGAGCACGAGCAGCCACCGCACCGCGATCCCCGCGCCCACGGCGAGGGCGATCAGCACGCCCAGGTCGCGCCAGTGCCCGTCGGCCCGCGACGGCCGGGACGGCGGGAGGACGAGCTGCTTCCAGAGTCGCTCAGAGTGCGCGCGGGCGAACTCCCGCGAGACGTCGTCGAGGTTGCCCATCCGCCGCACCGCCACGAGGAACGCCTCGTCGTCGTCCAGGCCTGCGGCCCGCAGGTCAGCGATCCGGCCCCTCAGGTTGTCCTCGAGCTCGGCGGCGTCGCCGGTCGTGATCGCCTCGCGCCGCAGCACCCACGCGCGCCACTGGTCGATCTGGTGCTCGACGCCCGGCCGCCCGTCCTCGGTCACGCCCAGGCTCCCGCCGCGCCCGGTCCGCGGACCGTGCTGAGCACCTGGTGCAGCGCGTCCGTGACAACCGCCCACTGTGCCTGCCGCTCCTCCAGGACCTGCCGCCCGGACGGGGTCAGCGCGTAGTGCTTGCGCTTGCGCCCGGCGTCGGAGACGCCCCACCGGGCGCTGACCCAGCCGTTGCGCTCGAGGCGGTGGAGCAACGGGTAGAGCATCCCGTCGGTCCACTGCATGCGGCCTTGGGACAGCTCGGCGACCCTCTTGAGGATCGCGTAGCCGTGCAGGTCGCCCTCCGCGAGGATGCCCAGGACCAGCGGGGTGGCGGACGCCGCGACCAGGTCCTTGTCGATACGCACGTCGCTCCCCTATACCTTGATCTCCTAGGGGTGCATACCCTAGCACCGCTAGGTACGGTGCAGCGGGGTCTACCGGTTCGGCGACGGCTCTCGGGTCGCGGTAGGACGGTCGTCGTCGCGGCTCCGGTCGTAGACGAGCCCGCGGGCGGTCACGCGCGCGCCCGCCGCCGGAAGGTGCGCGGTGAGGCGCCCGTCATGACCGAGGTGCTGCACCGGCACGTCGTGCAGCAGGACGCACACGTCACTGATGAGCCGACGGTGGCATCGCCACCAGAGGCTCTCGCTGCACATCACCGCGGTCCGGCTGG
>NZ_LFKW01000031.1:39767-71871 GCF_001040865.1 Cellulomonas sp. A375-1
GAAGTCCACGGTCCGCGCGTGGGCCGCGTACGCGCGGAACGCCTCGACCTGCCACCAGGGATCGACAGCAGCCTCGGCCGGGTCGGACCGTCGCCGCCCGCCGAGCCGGGGCTCCCAGCGGTAGGCGACGCCCGCGGCGGGAAGCCACCGCTCGAACTCGTCGCGCGCCACGTGGGGATGCCGTCGGCTACCGGGAAAGCGCCGGACGTCGACCACCTGCTCGACTCCCGCCCCGTGGAGCACGTCGACGATCGCGGCCTGCGACAGGGTCCCGTGCCCGAAGGTCATCAGCAGCGCGCGGTCCTCTGACACCCGACGAGTCTGCCACCGCATCGCCGGAGGCGTGCTCGTGCGGAGGACCGCGAGAAGACAGCGACGCCGGCTTCGCACAGCAGGATGCCGTGGAGTCCGAGACCGGCCCGGCCGACCTCCGCACGAAGGTGACGCTCCGCTCGGCGCTCGAGCAGCCGCAGCGCGGGCGCGCCCGCGTCGCCCGGGCAGCACGCCCACGGTTGGCCACGTGCCGATCGGGTCACCGAGATGCGTGCGGGTCGGCCAGCGCCGCGTCGAGGAAGTCGATCACTCGCGACTCCCACTCCTGCGGAGCGGCCGCCAGCCCGCCCGTGTGATCCGCTCCGCGCACCACCCATACCTGGACGGAGTCGGGCGCCGACGCCTGGAGAGCCGCTGCCGCGTGCTGCTCGTCGGGCACGCGACCGGCCGCGATCAGCAGGACCGGTCTGGGTGCGACCTCGCGCACCGCGTCGCCGAGCGGCGCCGGCCGACGAGGCTCGGACATGAGATCCGCGAGCGAGGTCTGAGCGGCGTGCACCGTCCGCGTCAGGGTGCCGCGCCACCCGTACGCGGACGACAGCCAGCGCAGGTCGTCCGCGCTGCGTCCCGTGGCGCCCTCCGCGACGACCGCGCGGATGTCCTGCGTGAGTGCTGCTGCGCCGATCGCCTCCTCGCCACCCATCGACAGGCCGAGCACGGCGATGCGCGCCGCGTCGACGTCCGGGCGCGAGGCGAGCCAGGCCGCGGCGCGTGGCACGTCGAGGTCCCCGTACCAGCCCCACCGCATCGCGCGTCCGGAGCTCGCACCGTGCCCACGGGCGTCGAGCATCAGGACGCCGAGCCCGTGCCGTGCCATGACCGCGGCGTGCTCGAGGACTGCGGACCGGCTGGACCCCGACCCGTGCAGGACGATCACGGCCGCGCGGCCGGCCGAAGGGACGTACCAACCGGCGAGCGCCTCGTCGCCCGTCGTCGCGATCGTGACGTCCTCGTACGCCAACCCGACGTCCGACGGGGTCGCTGTGCCGGGCGGCGGAGCCGGGGCGGTCGTCACGATGACGGGCACCGCGATCACGTAGACGCCGAGCGCTACTGCGATCACCGTCAGGGGCGCGGTCACGAGCCGCCACCAGCGGGGCACGGCCCGGGTCAGCTGGACGACGCCGACGACGACGAGCGCCACGCCGCCGACGAGCGCGCCGAGCCCGAGGACCGCGGCCACGCCGACGTCTCCGCTCTGCACCCTGGGCGGGCCGACCCCGGCTCCCACGCCGGCCGCCACCGCGCCGAACGTGACGGCGAGCGCGCCCCGCACGGCCGACCGCCGACGCCCCTCCATGGTCCCAGCGCAGCGCGCCGCCTCCGCGCGCACCAGGGCCCAAGGACCCGGCGGGTCAGACGTACAGCCGCGACAAGGAGCGCTCCACGGAGGTGACACGGCTGGGACGGGCGACGAGGCACCCGCGCCCGTACGGTAGGCTGTCGCAGGCTTCTCCGGGAGCCATCGGGCTGTGGCGCAGCTTGGTAGCGCACTTGACTGGGGGTCAAGGGGTCGCAGGTTCAAATCCTGTCAGCCCGACAACATCAGGCCTGGTGAGACACCGTCTCACCAGGCCTGAGTCGTCCCGTCGGCTGCCTCGGCTGGAGGCGCGCCCCGCTCGCGCAGGACGTCGAGCTCGGCGGCGACGAGCCCGAGCAGGACCACGTCGAGCGCGAGGCCCGCGTAGCCCGCCCACTCCTCGATGCGCAGGAGAGCGACCTGCGTGACCAGCAGGCTCACGAGCACGCCCCGGCGGAACCACGTGAAGGCGTGTTCGCGGTCGTCGGTCAGCAGGCCGACGACGCACGCGGCGGTGGTGGCCGCGCCGCCGACGAGCAATGCCCCGACGATCCACCCGGACGTCCCGCCGTCGCGCGCGAGCCACAGGCCGCGTGCCACGCCGAGCAGCGCCGTGCCCGCGATGGTCACGACCGCGACGCGGGGCACCCAGGCCGCGCGCACGAGACGACGCGACACGGCCACCACGGTGTGCGAGACCCAGGCGATCGGGTCGGGCAGCTCGCTGCCGTCGGGGCGGACCGTCGCCACCAGTGCGGCAGCCTCGTCGCGCCCGGGCACGCCGTCTGCCGCCGCCAGCAGGTCGTGCGCGTGCGCACGCACGCGGGGCGAGAACCCGCCCGCGACACCGGCGACGGCTTGGTCGACCGCGGCAGCGAGCTTCTCGGGCGGGACCGCGCTGCGGAGGCCCGACAGCGCCTCACCGATCAGGGCGAGCGCGACGACCGCGACGTACACGAGCATCGCGGTCGGGCCGTAGAAGTAGTCGTAGTCCTCGGTGACGAACTTGCCGATCTCGTCGACGAACAGGCCGAAACCCACTCCCCCGACCAGCACGACGACCGGCCGCACGACGGGACCGATGAACGAGAGCGCGAGCAGGACCGCCACGGCGAGCAGCAACCCGCCCCACAGCACGTGGGACACGTGCAGGCCCGGCCCCCCGACCTGCGGGAAGCCCGTGGCGGCCAGGGCGCCACGGGTCACCAGCACGGTCAGCACGGTGACGACGAGGAAGCCCGTCACGTGCCGGGACGCGTGCGGGTCACGTGGCAGCCCCCAGCGCAGGAGCAGGCCGCGCACGCCGCGGGCCGACCAGGGAACGCTCGAGGGCGAGTCCCCGGTCGCGCGGCCGGCGGCGGTCACCGCTTCCGCTTCTCCCGCACGCGCACGGAGATCGTGATGGGCGTGCCCTCGAAGCCGAAGGTCTCGCGCAGGCGCCGCTCGACGTACCGGCGGTAGCCGGGGTCGAGGAAGCCGGTCGTGAACAGGACGAACCGCGGCGGGCGGGTGGACGCCTGCGTCGCGAACAGGATGCGCGGCTGCTTGCCGCCGCGCACGGGGTGCGGGTGCGCGGCGACGAGCTCGCCGAGGAACGCGTTGAGGCGGCCCGTGGGGATGCGCGTGTCCCAGGACTCGAGAGACTTCTCAAGCGCCGGGACCAGACGCTCGGCGTGCCAGCCCGTCTTTGCGGACATGTTGACCCGCGGCGCCCACGTGACCTGGACGAGCTCCTTCTCGATCTCGCGCTCGAGGTACGGGCGGCGGTCCTCGTCCATGAGGTCCCACTTGTTGTAGGCGATGACCAGCGCGCGGCCGGCGTCGATGACCTGCTGGATGACGCGCGTGTCCTGCTCCGTCATCGGCGTCGACGCGTCGAGCAGCACGACCGCGACCTCGGACTTCTCGATCGCCGCCTGCGTGCGCAGGCTCGCGTAGAAGTCGGCGCCCGACGTCTGGTGGACGCGACGGCGGATGCCCGCGGTGTCGACGAACACCCACGGGATGCCCTTGAGGTGGATCAGCTCGTCAACGGGGTCGCGCGTGGTGCCGGCGATCTCGTCGACGACGACGCGCTCGGAACCCGCGACCTTGTTCAGCAGCGAGGACTTCCCCACGTTCGGCCGGCCGACGAGCGCCACGCGGCGCGGCCCCTGCGGGCGCAGCACGCCGTGCTCGGAGACCTCCGGGAGCGCGTCGAGCACGGCGTCGAGCAGGTCACCGGTGCCACGGCCGTGCAGCGCCGAGACGGGGTACGGCTCGCCCAGGCCGAGCGCCCACAACGCGGCGGCGTCCGCCTCGCCGGCGGGGCCGTCCACCTTGTTGGCACACAGCACCACGGGCTTGCCCGACTTGCGCAGCAGTCGCACGACCTGCTCGTCGGTGTCCGTGGACCCCACGGTCGCGTCGACGACGAACACGACGGCGTCGGCCAGCGCGATCGCGACCTCCGCCTGCTCGGCCACGCGCGCCTCGATCCCGGCGACGTCGACCTCCCAGCCGCCCGTGTCGACGAGCGTGAACCGGCGGCCCGACCACTCCGACGGGTAGCTCACGCGGTCACGGGTCACGCCGGGCTTGTCCTCGACGACCGCCTCGCGGCGGCCCAGGATCCGGTTGACGAGCGTCGACTTGCCGACGTTCGGCCGGCCGACGACCGCGAGCACGGGAAGCGGCGCCTCGGGCTCGGCGTCCTCGTCGTCGCCGCCCTCGCCGTGCAGCAGCGCGAGGTCCTCGTCCTCCAGCTCGTACTCGGCCAGACCGGCCCGCAGGGCGCGCTCGCGCTCGGCGTCCCCGGCCTCGTCGGGCAGGACGAAGTCGACCTCAGGCTCACTCATGTCACCCATTGTCCCCGACGATGGGCCCGACGCCTCACACGCACGCGCGGACGTGGCTGGGCGCGGTACCCAGGAGCGGGACCGCGGGCTCAGCGCACTGCGTGGGCGGCGTTCAGGCGACGTTGAGCGGGTCGTCCGTCGGCAGCGGGACGCCCACCGCCGTGACCGTCGCGGCGACGTGCAGCGCGAGTGCGTCGCGCAGCCGGTCGTTGGCCTCAGCCATCGCCTGGCGGCCGGGCACGCCCGGCGCACGCTCGACGAGCACCGGTTCGCCGAACGAGACGACGAGGCGCTGCCGCAGCCGCGGCACGTGGTTCACCCCTTGCCCCGTGCGCCGAGTCCCGAGCACCGCGACCGGCACCACGGGCGCGTGCCCGTTCAGCGCGAGCCAGGTGATCCCCGCGCGCGAGTCGGACGCGTCGCCGCGCCCACGGCTGCCCTCGGGGAAGATGCCGACGACTCCCCCGCGCTTGAGGACCTCGAGCGCGGCGCCCAGCGCGGTGCGCGGGTTGTCCCGGTCCACCGGTATCTGGTCGAGCCTGCGCAGCAGGCCGCCGAGACGGCCGTCGAACATCTCCTGCTTGATGAGCATGTGCGCGGGACGGGGCGCCGCACCGACCAGCACCGGCCCGTCGATGACGCCCGTGTGGTTCGCCGCGAGCAGCACCGGGCCCTCGGTGGGGACGTGGTGCGCGCCGTGGACCTCCGTGGCCCAGACCACGTGGGCCAGCAGCCGCCCGAGCACGTGACCCGCGCGGGCCCCCCGCGTGGGGCGCTCCCACTGCGGGTTCACGCGTCGCGTCCAGTCACCTGGGCGACGATCGCGAGGACCGCCTCGACGGTCTCCTCGAAGTCCAGGTCCGAGGAGTCGAGCGTCACCACGCCGTCGGCCGCGACGTGGAACTGCGCGACCGTCGAGTCGTCCGCGTCGCGTCGCAGCACCTGGTCGTGCGTGGCCGCGACCGCGGCCTCGTCGTCCGAGCCGTGCACGTCACGCGCGCGGCGCGCGAGCCGCGCCTCTTGCGAGGCGGTCAGCAGGATCCGCACGTCCGCGTCCGGTGCGACGACCGTGGTGATGTCCCTGCCCTCGGCCACGATCCCGCGACCGTGCGAGAACGACGTCGCGTCCGCCTGCTCGACGATCGCCGCGCGCTGCCGCCGCCGCAGCTCGTCCCTGACCGCGAGGTTCGTCGCGACGGCGCTCACCGCGGCCGAGATCGCCGTCTCGCGGATCGCGTCGGCGATGTCCGTCCCCGCGACGACGACGTGCGGCGCGTCGGGGTCGACCCCCTGGTCCAGCGGGAGCTCGCGCACGCATCGCGCGACCGCCGCCTGGTCGTCCAGCGGCACGCCCGTGTGCAGGCACCACCACGTGGCCGCGCGGTACATCGCGCCCGTGTCCAGGTACGCCAGGCCGAGGCGCCGGGCGGCCTCGCGCGACACGCTCGACTTGCCCGATCCCGACGGTCCGTCCACCGCCACGACGAGCGCGCTCACACGACCAGCCTCCATCCACGTTCGACCAGCTCGGCCTCCAGCCGGGCCGCACTGCCGGGCAGCACCGAGATCGCCGCCATGCCGACCTGCCGGCCGGCTGCGTGCTCGAGCCGCAGGTCCTCCAGGTTGACGCCGGCCTCGCCGACCTCGGTGAGCAGGCGCGCGAGCTCGCCCGGGGAGTCCGGCACCAGCACCGTGACCTCCTCGTACGCGCGCTGCGCGCCGCCGTGCTTGCCGGGGATGCGGGCGACGCCCTCGTTGCCCGCAGCGATCGCGCGCGCGAGGGTCACGAGTACCCCGGTCGCGATCGTCTCGGGCCCCTCGGCCTCGTCGGCCGATGCCAGCGCGCCGATGACCTCGTCGAGGTCGCCGCGCAGCGACTCGAGCAGCGGCCGGACCGCCGCCGAGTTGGCGGCGAGGATCGACGTCCACAGCTCCGGGTCGGACGCGGCGATGCGCGTGACGTCCCGCAGCCCCTGTCCCGCGAGCCCGAGCGCGGTGTCGTCCACGCCGACCAGCCGCGCGGCCATGAGCGAGGAGACGACCTGCGGGACGTGCGAGACCGCGGCGACCGCCGCGTCGTGCGCGTCCGCGTCCATCGTGACGGGGACCGCGCCCAGGTCGACCGCCAGGGCGCGGACGGCCAGCACGGCGTCCGCCGAGGACTCGTCGGCCTCCGCGATCACCCACGGACGTCCGAGGAACAGGTCGGGCACCGCGGCCGACGGCCCGGAACGCTCGCGGCCCGCCATCGGGTGCGAGCCGACGTACCGGCCGAGCGCCACGCCCGAGGCGCGCAGCTCGGCCAGGACATGACCCTTGACCGACGCGACGTCCGTCACGACGGCACCCGGGTGCGCCTCGAGCTGCGCGCGCACCACCCCGGCCGTCACGTCGGGCGGCGCCGCGACGACGACCAGCGCGGGCTCGTCGTCGTCCGCGGTCGCCGGACGCCCGGCACCCACGTCGCGCGCGAGCGCCACCGCGGTGCGCGACGGGTCCTGCAGGCGGACGTCGACACCCTCGGCGGTCAGGCGCAGGCCCACCGACGCACCGATCAGCCCCACCCCGACCACGAGGACGGGGCCCGCGGTCGCCGCTGTCACATGCCCGCCTGCGACATCAGGGAGCCGATCTCGACCTGGGACAGCACGCGCGTCCGGCCCTGCTTGAGGTCGCCCAGGCGGATCGGGCCGATGCGCGTGCGCACGAGCTTGGTGACCGGGTGGCCGACCTCCTCGAGCATGCGCCGCACGATGCGGTTGCGGCCCTCGTGCAGGGTGAGCTCGACGAGGCTCAGGTGCGACAGCGACTGGACGATCGTCACCTTGTCCGCCTTGGCCGGACCGTCCTCGAGCTCGATGCCGCGCTGCAGGCGCTGGGCGGTCGCGGGCGTGAGGCGGCCCTGCACCTCGGCGAGGTAGGTCTTCGGCACGCCGTTCGACGGGTGCGACAGGTGGTTCGCCAGCTCGCCGTCGCTCGTCAGGAGGAGCAGGCCCTCGGTGTCCGCGTCGAGGCGGCCGACGTGGAAGAGCCGCTCGGTGCGGTCGCTCACGTACTGCGCGACCGACGGCCGGCCCTGCTCGTCGTGCATCGTCGAGACGACGCCCTTCGGCTTGTTGAGCGCGATCGTCACGTGCGACGAGTCGAGCTGCACGCGCATGCCGTCGACGAGCACGACCGACTTCTTCGGGTCGACGCGCACCCCCAGCTCGACGACCACCTGCCCGTCGACCTCGACGCGACCCGACGCGATCAGCGTCTCGCACGCGCGCCGCGAGCCCAGGCCGGCCGAGGCGAGCAGCTTCTGCAGCCGGATGCCCTCGGGGTCGTGCACGTCGACGGTCGGCTCGGACGGCGCACGTCGCGGCGTCGTCGGACGGCTGGACGTCGGGCGCGACGACCGGCCCTTCACCGGACCCCGCGCCGCGCCGGACTGGCCGCGGTGCGGCTTCTTGCCCTCGCCACCGGCGGCACCGCCGCGGCCGGACGCGCCGCCGCGGGGTGCACCGTCGCGAGATGCGGGACGTCCGTTGCGGTCCGCGTCACCGCGGCGCTGCTGGGGGCTCATGCTGGTCCTCCGATCGTGGCACCGGGTTCGTCGACACCCTCGAGGGCGTCGATCTCCGGCAGGTAAGGCGCGAGCGGGGGCAGCTCGTCCAGGCTGGACAGGCCCATCCGCTCCAAGAAGTATCCCGTGGTCCCGTACAGCAGCGCACCGCTGGTCGGCTCGGTGCCCACCTCGGCGACCAGGCCGCGCGCCGTGAGCGTGCGCATCACGCCGTCGACGTTGACCCCGCGCACCGCCGAGACCTGACCACGCGTGACCGGCTGCCGGTACGTGACGACCGCGAGCGTCTCGAGCGCGGCCTGCGTGAGCCGTGCGGTCTGGCCGTCCAGCACGAACCGGCCGACGACGTCGGCGTACGGCGCAGCCGAGTAGATGCGCCAGCCCTCGCCCGCGCGCCGCAGCTCGTACCCGCGCGGGCGGCCACCGTGCTCGCCGCGGTAGTCCGCGGCCAGCTCCTCGAGCAGCTCCTCGACGCGCGTGGTCGGGAGCGCCAGGACGGCTGCGAGCCGGACGGCCGGCACCGGCTCGTCGGCGACCATGAGCACGGCCTCGAGCGCCCCCAGGGCGCCGCCCGGCAGCTCGTCCACGTCGAAGGCGAGCTCGTCGGGCACGGCCGGACCGGCGGCTGCGGCCTCGCCCTCGGCCGGAACGGGGTCGGTCGAGGCGCCCGCCTCGAGCGGGTCGGCGTCCGGCGCCCGCGCGGCGTCCGTGATCGACGGGTCGTCACTCATGCGTCCTCCTCGGACGTGTCCCGCACGTCGGGTCCTGCGGTCGGCTCGTCGTCGCTCGCCGCGTCCGGGCTCGGGTCAGCGGTCGTGTCGAGCTGGTCGAAGTCGTCTGACACCGTGACATCGCCCTCGGCGGCGCCAGTCCAGCGCACCGTGAGCTCGCCCAAGGGCGTGACCTGGTCGAAGCCCACCGCACCCTCGCGGAACAGCTCCAGCACGGCGAGGAAGCGCGCGACCACGACGATCGTCGAGCCCGCGTCCGCGACGAGGGTGCGGAACGAGACCGCCCCGTGGTGCCGCAGGCGGTCGACGAGCACCGCGGCCTGCTCGCGCACGGAGACGGCCGGTGCGTGCAGGTGGCTGATGTCCACGCCGGGCGGCGGGGCCTTGGGCGACAGCGCCTTCGCCGCCAGCGCCGCGAGCTGGTCCGGCCCGACCTGCATCACGAGCTCGGGGAGCAGCGCGGCCACGTGCGGCTCGAGCGCGACCGTCCGCGGGAACCGTCGGCCCTCGGTGGCCCAGCGGTGCGCCAGGTGTGCCGCGACCTGCTTGTAGGCGCGGTACTGCAGCAGCCGGGCGAAGAGCAGGTCGCGTGCCTCCAGCAGGTCGAGGTCCTCGGCGTCCTCGACGTCGGCCGACGGCAGCAGACGCGCGGCCTTGAGGTCGAGCAGCGTCGCGGCGACGACGAGGAACTCCGACGCGCGGTTGAGGTCCCACTGCTTCTCGGCGTCGCGCAGGTACGCGATGAACTCGTCGGTGACCTGCGCGAGCGCGACCTCGGTGATGTCGAGCTTGTGCTTGGCGATCAGGCCGAGCAGGAGGTCGAAAGGACCCGTGAAGTTGTCGAGGTGCACCTCGAAGCCTGCCGTGCCGACGGGCGACGCGGCCTGCTCGCCCGCGGGGGGCTGGACTGCCTCGTCAGGGGTGCTCGTCGCCGCGTCGCCTCCTGGCGCGACGTCAGGCGGCGTCGCCACGGGAGACGAGCTCGCGCGCGAGCTGGCGGTAGGCGTGCGCGCCCGTGTGCGTGGGCGCGTAGGTCGTGATCGGCTCGGCGGCGACCGTCGCGTCCGGGAACTTCACGGTGCGCCCGATGACGGTGTGCAGCAGCGTGTCGCCGAACGCCTCGTGCACACGCGCGACCACCTCACGCGCGTGCAGCGTGCGCGAGTCGTACATGGTGGCCAGGATCCCGTCGACCTCGAGGCGCGGGTTGAGCCGGTCGCGCACCTTCTCGATCGTCTCGATCAGCAGCGCGACGCCGCGCAGCGCGAAGAACTCGCACTCGAGCGGGATCAGCACGCCGTGCGCCGCCGTGAGCGCGTTCACGGTCAGCAGTCCCAGCGAGGGCTGGCAGTCGATGAGGACCACGTCGTAGTCGTCCAGCACCGGGCGCAGCGCGCGCGACAGCACCGACTCACGCGCGACCTCGCCGACGAGCTGCACCTCCGCGGCCGACAGGTCGATGTTCGCGGGCAGCAGGTCGAGCCCGGGGGTGCTCGTGTGCCGCAGGACGTCCGCGACCTGCGCGTCGCGCTCCATGAGCAGGTTGTAGACCGTGAGGTCGAGCTCGTGCGGGCTGATGCCCAGGCCGACCGAGGCCGCCCCCTGGGGGTCGAAGTCGACGATGAGGACCTTGCGCCCGTACTCGGCGAGCGCGGCCGCCAGGTTGATGGTGGTCGTCGTCTTGCCGACGCCACCCTTCTGGTTGCACATCGCGATGACACGCGCTGGGCCGTGCGAGGCCAAGGGCTCCGGCTCCGGGAACCCCGGGAGCGCCCGCCCGACGGCGTCGAGTTCCTGCGTCGTGTCGCTGCTCACCACGTCGCACAACCTACCGGAGCAGACCGGCCCGACACGATCACCTCGCGCGTGGATGGCTGAGCTGGTAGACCTCGCGCAGCGTGTCCGGCGTCACGAGCGTGTAGATCTGCGTCGTCGTCACCGACGCGTGCCCCAGCAGCTCCTGCACCACGCGCACGTCCGCGCCCCCGGCCAGCAGGTGCGTCGCGAACGAGTGACGCAGCGTGTGCGGCGACAGGTGGGCCCCGTTCCCCGTCGCTCCGCCGAGTCCGGCTCGCTCGGCGGCCGTGCGCAGCGCGGCCCACGCGCTCTGTCGCGAGAGCCGCGCGCCGCGCGTGTTGAGGAACACCGCGGGGGTCCCGCGTCCGCTCGCGGCGAGCGCCGGACGACCCCGCACGAGGTAGGCCTCGAGCGCCTCGATCGCGAACGAGCCCACCGGGACGACACGTTCCTTGCCGCCCTTGCCGAGCAGCCGCACCGCCGCGCGGCCGGGGGTGACGTCCACGTCGTCGACGTCGAGCCCGACCGCCTCGGAGATGCGCGCGCCCGTGGCGTAGAGCAGCTCGAGCAGCGCACGGTCGCGCAGCGGCGCGGGTCCGTCGCCGAGCCCGGCGGCGTCGATCAGCCGGCCCACCTCGTCGACCGAGATCGCCTTCGGGAGCCGACGCGGGGGCGCCGGGGGGCGCACGGCGTCCGCGGCGTCGTGGCTGGTGAC
Organism: Cellulomonas sp. A375-1; assembly: GCF_001040865.1. Classification (NCBI taxonomy): domain Bacteria; kingdom Bacillati; phylum Actinomycetota; class Actinomycetes; order Micrococcales; family Cellulomonadaceae; genus Cellulomonas; species Cellulomonas sp. A375-1. The sequence goes on from NZ_LFKW01000031.1 coordinate 51,049, forward strand.
GCCGTCGAGGACCCAGAACCGGTGCCAGCCACGCACCGCCACCACGGCTCGCGCGGCCGACGACGCCGAGAGCACGCTCCCGCCGTCGGCACCTGTCCGCACCGTGAGGAGGTAGTCCTCCACGTCCTGCGGGAGCACGTCGTCGGGCCGCTGCCGTCCGCGCGACCCGAGGTACGCGGCGTAGCGACCGAGGTCGCGGCGGTAGGCGGCGATGGTGTTGCGGGACAGCCCCCGCTCGACCGTGAGGTGCGCGAGGTAGTCCTCGAGCGCACGCGCGAGCGGAGTGCCGGAGACCACCTGCGTCACCGTGCGACCGCCGAGGTCACAGAGGCAGGAACACGTCGACGGAGACGGCGACGGACAGGAGCGTGAGGTAGGTGATCGACGCGTGGAACACGCTCATGGCCCGCAGCTTGCCGCGCGCCGGGTCCTCCGCGCGGCGCAGCAGGCGCACGCACAGCACCAGGAACCACACCCCGAGCCCCGTGGCGACGACCGCGTACACCCAGGTCATGCCGGCCGCGGGGACGAGCAGCAGCGAGCACGCGATCATCGCGAGCGTGTAGCCGATCATCTCGCGCGCGACCTTGGTGTCCTTGGCGACCACCGGCAGCATCGGCACGCCCGCGGCGGCGTAGTCACGGCGGAACTTCATCGACAACGGCCAGTAGTGCGGTGGCGTCCAGAAGAACACGACGCCGAACAGCAGCACGGCGGGCCAGCCCACGCCGCCGGTCACCGCGGACCAGCCGATCAGGACCGGCATGCACCCCGCGGCGCCGCCCCACACGATGTTCTGCGGCGTGCGGCGCTTGAGGATCATCGTGTAGCCGACGACGTAGATGAGGATCGCGCCCGCGCACAGCAGCGACGAGACCGGGTTCACCAGGAACCACAGCCACGTCAGGCTCACGACGCCGAGCACGAGGCCGAACGTCAGCGCCGCGCGCGGGCCGATCTCGCCGGTGGCCGTCGGCCGCTTGCGCGTCCGGTTCATGACCCGGTCGATGTCGCGGTCGATGTAGCAGTTGAGGACGTTCGCCGAGCCCGCGGCCGTCGCGCCGCCGACGAGCGTCGCGAGCACCAGGCCGAGGCTCGGCCAGCCCTCCTGCGCGAGGATCATCGTCGGGATCGTCGTGACGAGCAGGAGCTCGATGACGCGGGGCTTGGTCAGCGTCACGTACCGCCCGACCGTGGCACGGGCCTGCGCGACGCGCCCGGCGGGCAGCGCGGGCGACGCGGCGACTCGGGGCGCGAGCCCGTGCGCGGTCAGCGGGGAACGCTGGTCCTGGTCGTCCCGGGCCGTGTCGTCGCGGGCCGTGTCGTCATGGACGGTGTCGTCGTGCGCTCTGTCCTGCGGACCCTCAGCCCGCGCGACCGCGGCGTCGCGACGACCGCCGGACCGGGCGACGTCGTCGTCGGCCGACCTGCCGTCGACGGACGAGGGGCTGGTGAGGCGCACGCGAGGCGGTTCCGTTCGTGTGGTCGGCCGGCCGGCGGTGGTGCCGATCGGAGGGCTGACGTCGACGGCCATGCTACGCCGCGCGCGGGACGAAAGGCCCGCCAGCGCGCCCGGCGGGACCTGTGAGATCGGTCGCGCGCCGCACATCGTCCGGCGTGGCCCCGTGAGAGTGGCCGGAGGCTGGTCACCGTCGCTCGACCTCTGCACGTGCGCTATAGGCTCGAGCGGCAACCGGCGTCCGTTCGCGCGCGACGTCGTCCGAGTGCCGCCCGACCCCGGACGGCGCCCTGACCAGACGAGCGCGTGCGCACCAGCCATGGACGGCCGTGCGCTCGCGAGAACCCTCGCGGGGCCGTGCAGCGATGCACGCCATGCAAGTCGGAACACGTCACCCGGCTCCCCCGGGTGGGAATGAGGTGCGGTGAACGCGAAGGCTCCCCTGGCCCAGTCGGTCGGCTGGACAGACCTGGACGTGAAGGCTGTCGACACGGTGCGCATCCTGGCGGCGGACTCGGTCGAGAAGGTCGGCAACGGTCACCCGGGGACGGCGATCAGCCTCGCCCCCGTGGCCTACCTCCTGTACCAGAACGTGCTCCGGCACGACCCGCGGGACACCCACTGGCTGGGTCGCGACCGCTTCGTGCTGTCGGCCGGGCACTCCTGCCTGACCCAGTACATCCAGCTGTACCTCGGCGGCTTCGGCCTCGAGCTCGAGGACCTGCAGGCGCTGCGCACGTGGGGCTCGAAGACCCCCGGGCACCCCGAGTACAAGCACACGGCGGGCGTGGAGATCACGACCGGCCCGCTCGGTCAGGGCCTTGCGTCCGCCGTCGGGTTCGCGATGGCCCAGCGCCGCGAGCGGCACCTGCTCGACCCTGAGGCCCCCGCGGGCACGAGCCCGTTCGACCACTACACCTACGTGATCGCCTCCGACGGCGACCTGCAGGAGGGCGTGACGAGCGAGGCCTCGTCCATCGCCGGCACGCAGGAGCTCGGCAACCTCATCGTCCTGTGGGACGACAACCACATCTCGATCGAGGGCGACACGCAGATCGCCTTCACCGAGGACGTGCTCGCGCGCTACGAGGCGTACGGCTGGCACGTCCAGTTCGTCGACTGGACGGCCGGTGGCGAGTACCGCGAGGACGTCGACGCGCTGCAGGCGGCGATCGACGCGGCCAAGGCCGTCACGGACAAGCCGTCCTTCATCGGCATCCGGACGCTCATCGCGTGGCCCACCCCGGGCAAGACCGACGACCACTCGTCGCACGGCTCGAAGCTCGGCACGGACTCGATCCGCGGCCTCAAGGAGCTGCTCGGCTTCGACCCGGACCAGACGTTTGAGGTCGCCCCCGAGGTGCTCGCCCACACGCGCGGGCTGGCGGACCGTGCCGCGACCGCGCGCGTCGCCTGGCAGGAGTCGTTCGACGCCTGGAAGGCGGCCCACCCGGACCGCGCCGCGCTCCTCGACCGGCTCGTCGCCCAGGAGCTGCCCGCCGGCTGGGAGGACTCCCTGCCGGTGTTCCCCGCGGGCAAGGCGGTCGCCACGCGCGCTGCCTCCGGTGAGGTGCTCTCGGCGATCGCCGACGAGCTGCCCGAGCTCTGGGGCGGCTCGGCCGACCTGGCCGGCTCGAACAACACGACGATGAAGGGCCAGCCGTCGTTCCTCCCGGCCCACCGCTCGACCCACGAGTTCGCGGGCGACGAGGGTGGCCGCACGCTGCACTTCGGCATCCGCGAGCACGGCATGGGCGCGATCCTGTCGGGCATCACGCTGCACGGCCTGACCCGCGCGTACGGTGGCACGTTCCTGCAGTTCGCCGACTACATGCGCGGCTCGGTCCGTCTGGCCTCCCTCATGGGCGTGCCGTCCATCTACGTCTGGACGCACGACTCGATCGGCCTCGGCGAGGACGGACCGACGCACCAGCCGGTCGAGCACCTCACCGCGCTGCGGGCCATCCCCGGTCTGTCTGTCGTCCGCCCGGCAGACGCCAACGAGACCGCGCAGGCGTGGAAGGCGATCCTCGAGCACCGCGACGGGCCGGTCGGCCTGATCCTCACGCGCCAGAACGTCCCGACGTTCCCGCGCGGCGAGGACGGCTTCGCGGGCGCCGAGGGCGTGGCGAAGGGTGCCTACGTGCTGCTCGAGGCGAGCACGGGCACGCCCGAGGTGATCCTCATCGGCACGGGCTCGGAGGTGCAGCTCGCCGTCGAGGCGCGCGAGACCCTCGAGGCCGCAGGCGTCCCGACGCGCGTCGTCTCGGCGCCGTCGCTCGAGTGGTTCGCGGCTCAGGACGAGGCGTACCGCGAGTCGGTGCTCCCGTCGTCGGTCCGGGCCCGTGTGTCGGTCGAGGCGGGCATCGCCCTGTCGTGGCACAAGATCGTCGGCGACGCCGGCCGGTCCATCTCGCTCGAGCACTTCGGCGCCTCGGCGGACTACCAGGTCCTCTACCGCGAGTTCGGCATCACCGCCGAGGCGGTCGTGGCGGCCGCGCACGAGTCGGTCGCCGCCGCACGGGGCGACGCCGCGCCGTCGTCGTCGCAGGCCGCTCCGACGGCCACCGGTACCGGCGACCAGCAGGGCTGATCCGCTCAGGACGCGGGGCGCCACCTCCAGCAGGCGTCCCGCGTCCTCGCGGGTCAGGATGACGATGAGGTCGCGCGGCACGGTCGTGCCTGCGCGCAGCACGTTCATGAGGGAAGGAACCACCATGGCACCGAGCGGACCCCTCGCACGGCTCACGGAGGCGGGAGTGGCCGTCTGGCTCGACGACCTGTCACGTGAGCGGCTGCGTTCCGGGAGCCTCGCCGCGCTCGTGGAGCGCGGCGTGGTGGGAGTGACCACCAACCCGACGATCTTCGCCGCGGCGATCAGCCAGGGCGACGCCTACGACGAGCAGCTGCGCGACCTGGCCGCGCGCGGCGCGGACGTCGACCAGGCGGTCTTCACGATCACGACCGACGACGTGCGGGCGGCCGCCGACGTCCTGCGCCCGGTCTACGACCGCACCGACGGGCAGGACGGCCGGGTCTCGATCGAGGTCGACCCGCGCCTCGCCCACGAGACCGAGGCGACGATCTCGTCCGCCAAGGCGCTGTGGGCGACCGTGGACCGGCCCAACGTCTTCATCAAGATCCCGGCGACGCTCGAGGGGCTTCCCGCGATCACCGCGGTGCTCGCCGAGGGCATCAGCGTCAACGTCACGCTGATCTTCTCGCTCGAGCGCTACGCGGCCGTGCTCGACGCGTTCCTGGCGGGCCTCGAGCAGGCGCGCGCCAACGGTCACGACCTCGCCCCCGTCGCGTCGGTCGCGTCGTTCTTCGTCTCGCGCGTCGACACCGCGATCGACCCGCGGCTCGACGCGCTCGGGACGCCCGAGGCCGCCGAGCTGCGCGGCAAGGCCGCGATCGCCAACGCGCGTCTCGCCTACGGCGTGTACGAGGAGGTCGTCGCCGGCGAGCGCTGGCAGGCGCTGGCCGCCGCCGGTGCGCACCCGCAGCGCCCGCTGTGGGCGTCGACCGGCGTCAAGGACCCGACCTACCCGGACACGCTGTACGTCGACGAGCTCGTCGTCGCGGGCGTGGTGAACACGATGCCGGAGAAGACCCTCGACGCAGTGGCCGACCACGGCGGCGACGGGCACGACACCGTCACTGGGACCCAGGTCGCGTCCGCCACGCTGCTGGACCGGCTCGTCGCGCTCGGGATCGACGCGGAAGACGTCGCGCAGGAGCTCGAGGTCGAGGGCGTCGAGAAGTTCGCGGCGAGCTGGGACCAGCTGCTCGCCAAGGTCGCCGAGGGCCTGGGCGTGGCGGCCGAGCGTTCGGCGGAGGCCCAGTGAGCCTCGCCAAGGTCGCGAGCGGGGTCAACCCGCTGCGCGACCCCCGGGACCGTCGACTCCCCCGCATCGCGGGGCCGTGCGGGCTCGTGATCTTCGGCGTGACCGGCGACCTCGCACGCAAGAAGCTCATGCCCGCCGTGTACGACCTCACCAACCGCGGCCTGCTGCCGCCCGGCTTCGCGCTCACGGGGTTCGCGCGCCGCGACTGGGAGACGCAGGACTTCGCCCAGATCGTGCACGACTCCGTCAAGGAGAACGCCCGGACCCCGTTCCGGGAGGCCACCTGGCGTCAGCTCTCCGAGGGCATCCGGTTCGTCCAGGGCACGTTCGACGACGACGACGCCTTCGACCGCCTGCGGGACACGGTCGAGGAGCTCGACGTCTCACGCGGCACGGGCGGCAACCACGCGTTCTACCTGTCCGTGCCCCCCTCGTCGTTCCCCGTCGTGTGCGAGCAGCTCTCGCGCTCCGGGCTCTCCCAGCCGCAGGAGGGCCGCTGGCGCCGCGTCGTCATCGAGAAGCCGTTCGGACACGACCTGGCCAGCGCGCGTGAGCTCCAGAGCATCGTCTCGAGCGTGTTCCGGCCCGACGACATCTTCCGGATCGACCACTACCTGGGCAAGGAGACGGTGCAGAACCTGCTGGCGCTGCGCTTCGCCAACCAGCTGTTCGAGCCGATCTGGAACGCGAACTACGTCGACCACGTCCAGATCACCATGGCCGAGGACATCGGCATCGGCGGACGTGCCGGGTACTACGACGGCATCGGCGCGGCGCGCGACGTCATCCAGAACCACCTGCTGCAGCTCCTCGCGCTCACCGCGATGGAGGAGCCGGTGTCGTTCGACGCCACGGCGCTGCGCGCCGAGAAGGAGAAGGTCCTGTCGGCCGTGCGCGTGCCGCGCGACATCGGCCGGCACACCGCTCGCGGCCAGTACACGGCGGGCTGGCAGGGCGGTGAGCAGGTCGTCGGCTTCCTCGAGGAGGAGGGCTTCAACCCCCACTCGACCACCGAGACGTACGCCGCGATCCGCGTCGACATCGACACGCGTCGCTGGGCCGGCGTGCCGTTCTACCTGCGCACCGGCAAGCGTCTCGGCAAGCGGGTCACCGAGATCGCGGTGGTGTTCAAGAAGGCGCCCCACCTGCCGTTCGAGTCGACGGCCACCGAAGAGCTGGGCAAGAACGCCCTGGTCATCCGCGTGCAGCCCGACGAGGGCGTGACGCTGCGGTTCGGCGCCAAGGTGCCGGGCACGCAGATGGAGGTCCGTGACGTCACGATGGACTTCGGCTACGGCCACGCGTTCACCGAGGCGTCGCCCGAGGCGTACGAACGGCTGATCCTCGACGTGCTGCTCGGCGACCCGCCGCTCTTCCCGCAGAACACCGAGGTCGAGCTCTCCTGGGAGATCCTCGACCCGATCATCGAGTACTGGGCCAAGCGGGGAAAGCCCGACGAGTACCGCGCGGGCACGTGGGGCCCGCGCTCGGCCGACGACATGATGGCCCGCGACGGGCGCGCCTGGAGGCTGCCGTGATCATCGAGATGCCGGGGACGACGACGCGGGCGGTCGCCAAGCGGCTGCTCACCGAACGCGACGAGGGCGGTGCCGTCGCCCTCGGGCGCGTGCTGACGCTCATCGTCGACACCGGGGACCACGACCCCGAGCACGCGATCGCGGCCGCCAACGACGCGAGCCGCGAGCACCCGTGCCGGGTGATCCTCATCACGTCGCAGCCGAGTGCCAAGCCCAGCGGTGAGGGCCTCGACGCCCAGATCCGGCTCGGCGGTGACGCGGGTGCGAGCGAGGTCATCATCCTGCGCCCGCTCGGGGAGCTCACGGAGCACCTCGACACGCTCGTCATGCCGCTCCTGCTGCCCGACGCCCCGATCGTCGCCTGGTGGCCGTACGAGCCGCCCGCCGTGCCGTCCGAGCACCCGCTCGGCCGGATGGCGCAGCGCCGCATCACCGACTCCGTCCGCTCGTCGGACCCGGGCGCGTGGCTGCGACGGCTCGCGGAGTCGTACCAGGAGGGCGACACCGACCTCGCGTGGACCCGGGCCACGCTGTGGCGCGGCCTGATCGCGGCGACCCTCGAGCAGCCCCCGTACGAGCCGGTGCGTCGAGCGGTGGTCTCCGGGCAGGCCACGCACACGTCCGTCGACATGGTCGCGGCGTGGCTCGCGCAGGCCCTGCGCTGCCCCGTCGAGGTGGAGCGCATCCCGGACGCGCCCGCCATCGTCCAGGTCAAGCTCGAGCGGTCGTCGGGCGACATCGTGCTGGGACGTCCCGACGGCAAGACCGCCGCGCTGCACCAGCCTGGGCAGCCGGAGCACCGCATCGCTCTGCCGATCCGGCACCTGCGCGAGTGCCTCGCCGAGGAGCTGCGACGCCTCGACCCCGACGAGGTCTACGGCGAGGTGCTCACCAAGGGCCTTGCCAGGATCCCGGCATGACCGGGCGCGTCGTGCGCGACGTCGTCGTCCACCCGGACGCGACGCTGCTCGCCGAGGCCACCGCCGCACGGCTGCTCGTCACGCTGGTCGACCTGCAGTCGCACCGCGCTCCCCTGCACGTCGTGCTCACCGGCGGGACCGTGGGGATCACGACGCTTGCCGCGGTGGCGGCCTCGCCGGTACGGGACGCCGTGGACTGGTCGCAGGTCCACCTGTGGTGGGGCGACGAGCGGTTCCTGCCCGACGGCGATCCCGACCGCAACGAGACCCAGGCGCGCGACGCGCTGCTGACGGCGCTCGGCGACGCGCTCCCGGCGGACAACGTGCACCCGGTGCCCGCGCTCGACGCCGACGTCCCGACGCCCGAGGACGCGGCGGCCGCGTACGCCGACGTCCTGGCCCGCCACGCCGACGACGTCGACCAGGTGCCGCGCTTCGACGTGCTGCTGCTGGGGATGGGCCCGGACGGCCACGTCGCGTCGCTGTTCCCGGAGCACGAGGCGCTGCAGGCCGCGGGAGTCGCCACGGTCGCGGTGCACGGCTCCCCCAAGCCGCCGCCGCTGCGTGTCTCCCTCACGTTCGACGCGATCCACGCGGCGCGCGAGGTGTGGGTGGTCGCAGCCGGGGCCGAGAAGGCCGCCGCCGTCGCGTCCGCGCTGGCGGCGGCTCCCGTCGCGACGACACCCGCCGCCGGGGCGATCGGGACCGAGCGCACGCTGTGGCTCCTCGACGCCGCGGCCTCCGGCGACCTGCCCGCAGGCGGTGCCACCGCCTGACCGACCTCCGAGAGGATGCAGCCGTGACGGACCCGACCGACCCGGAGGCACTCTGGTCGCAGGTGGACGCCTACTTCGGCGTCCTCGCGCCCGAGGACGTTCACCTCGTCGCGACCCGCGCCCGTGCGCACGCCGCCGGCCTGCCGGACATCGCGGTCGCGCCCAACCAGGGCAAGTTCCTGCAGCTGCTCGCGAGCGTCGTCGGTGCGCGGCGGATCCTCGAGATCGGCACCCTCGGCGGATACAGCACGCTGTGGCTCGCACGGGCCCTGCCGTCCGGTGGGCGCCTGGTCACGCTCGAGCTCGATCCGGCCCACGCCGCGGTCGCGCGAGAGTCGCTCGCGGAGGCGGGTGTCAGCGACCGCGTGGACGTCGTCGTGGGTCCGGCCGCCGAGTCGCTCGCGACCCTGGCCCGCGCGGGAGTCGACGCTTTCGACCTGGTGTTCATCGACGCGGACAAGCAGCAGCTCGCGCTGTACGTCGACCTGTCGCTCGCGCTGGCACGCCCGGGCACGCTCGTCGTCGTCGACAACGTGGTGCGTGCGGGCGCGGTCGTCGATGCTGCGCACCCCGACGACCGCGTCCAGGGCGTGCGGCACATGGTCGACCTGCTGACGGACCACCCGCGGCTCGACGGGACCGTGATCCAGACGGTCGGGGTCAAGGGGTACGACGGGTTCGCGCTGCTGCGCGTCACCTCCTGACCCCGTGTGCACGCCTCTCCCCCGTGACCTCGGCCCGGACACGACGAAGGGCCCCCGCGGTGACGCAGGGACCCTTCGGTCGAGCTTGAGCTGAGATCAGCGGCCGCGACGCGCGCGCAGCGCCGCCAGTGCCTCGTCCAGGATCGCCGCGCCGTCCTCGTCGGACCGGCGCTCCTTCACGTACGCGAGGTGCGTCTTGTACGGCTCGTTGCGCACGGGAGCAGGAGGGTTCTCCTGGTCCTGACCCGCGGGGAACCCGCACCGGGGGCAGTCCCACGTCGTGGGTGCCTCCTCGGCCGCCTCCTCGGCGAAGCTCGGGCGCGTCTCGTGGCCGTTCGCGCACCAGTAGGAGATCCAGATCCGCGGAGCGGCGTCGCCGCGCTCCGCCTCGCCCATCGGGCCTGCGCCGACTCGGGAGCCCCGGATCGCGTTACCGCTCGCCATGGTCGCCTGCCTCAGCCGTCGTAGCGCTCGATCAGACCGAGCACCACGATCACGCCGGCCCACGCGAGCGCGACACCGACGGTGATCCGGTTGAGGTTCCGCTCGGCGACGCCGGAGCTGCCGGCACTCGACGTGATGCCACCGCCGAACATGTCGGACAGGCCGCCGCCCTTGCCCTTGTGGAGGAGCACCAGCGGCACCAGGAGCGCACTGGTCAGCACCAGGAGCACCTGCATCGAGATCTTCAGGGCGGTCACGTCGGTGTCGTTCCTCACTAGCGAGCGGGGCCGCCCGCGCAACGACGCGCGGGCCGGGTACAGGGTAGGCGACGAATCGCACCGGAAGCCACATCGACGCCCCGGTGAGAGCCCTGCGTGAGACAGGGCCCGCACCGGGGCGTCGGTGGCGGAGGTCAGAGCCCGACTGCGTGCGCCTGATAGCGCACGATCTTGGCGAACTCCTCGGGGTCGAGGCTCGCGCCACCGACCAGGGCGCCGTCCACGTCCGGCTTCGCCATGATCGAGGCGACGTTGGACGACTTCACGGACCCGCCGTACAGCACGCGGACCGCGTCGGCGGTCGGCTGGTCGTACAGCTCGGCGATGCGCACGCGGATCGCCTCGCACAGCTCCTGGGCGTCCTCCGGCGTGGCGGTCTCGCCCGTGCCGATCGCCCAGACCGGCTCGTACGCCACGACGACGTCGCGGACCTGCTCGGCCGTGAGGCCGGCGAGCCCGCCGTCGAGCTGCGCCAGCGTGACCGGGACCTGCTCACCGGCCTTGCGGACCTCGAGCTTCTCACCGACGCACAGGATGGGCTTCAGGCCCGCCCCGAGCGCGCTCTTCACCTTGGCGTTCACGAGCTCGTCGGACTCCGCGTGGTACTCGCGGCGCTCCGAGTGGCCGATGACCGCGTACGTGACACCGAGCTTGGTCAGGAACGCCGGAGCGATCTCGCCCGTGTACGCGCCGGACTCGTGCGCCGAGACGTCCTGCGCGCCGTACACGATCTCGAGCTTGTCCGCGTCGACCAGCGTCTGCACGCTGCGCAGGTCGGTGAACGGCGGGATGACCGCGACCTCGACCGTGGCGTAGTCGTGCTTGCCGTCCTTGAGCGTCCACGCGAGCTTCTGGAGCGTCTGGATCGCCTGCTGGTGGTCCAGGTTCATCTTCCAGTTGCCCGCCATCAGCGGGGTGCGCTGGGCCATGTGTCAGTCCTCCAGGACAGCGATGCCGGGGAGGGTCTTGCCCTCCAGGAACTCGAGGCTCGCGCCGCCACCGGTCGAGATGTGGCCGAACTTCGCCTCGTCGAAACCGAGCGTGCGCACGGCCGCGGCCGAGTCGCCGCCGCCGACGATCGTGAAGCCACCGTGGGCTCCGGCGTCGATCAGCGCCTGCGCGACGGCCTTGGTGCCGCCCGCGAACGCCTCGAACTCGAACACGCCCGCGGGACCGTTCCAGACGACCGTCTTCGCGTCGACGATCTTCGAGGCGAAGAGCTTCTCCGACTCGGGACCGATGTCGAGGCCGATCTGACCGTCCGGGATCGCGTCCGCAGGCACGACCGAGGCGGGCGAGTCCGCCTTGAACTCGGCGGCGACGCGGATGTCGACCGGCAGGACGATCTCGACGCCGGCCTCCTCGGCCTGCGTCAGGTAGCCCTTGACCGTCTCGACCTGGTCCTGCTCGAGCAGCGAGTTGCCGACCGAGTAGCCCTTGGCCGCGAGGAAGGTGAAGAGCATCCCGCCACCGATGATCAGGCGGTCCGCCTTGGTCAGCAGGTTCGAGATGACGCCGAGCTTGTCGGAGACCTTCGAGCCGCCGAGAACCACGACGTACGGGCGCTGCGGGTCCTCGGTCGCCTTCTTCAGCGACTCGACCTCGTTCAGCACGAGCTTGCCGACCGCGTGGGGCAGCTTGAGCGCGACGTCGTAGACCGACGCCTGCTTGCGGTGCACGACGCCGAAGCCGTCCGACACGAACGCGTCGGCGAGGGCGGCGAGGTCGTCGGCGAGGGCGCCGCGCTCGGCGTCGTCCTTGCTCGTCTCGCGCGGGTCGAAGCGGATGTTCTCCAGCAGGGCGATCTCGCCGTCCTGGAGGGCAGCGACGGTCGCCTGCGCGGACTCGCCGACGGTGTCCTTCGCGAGCGTCACGGGCTTGCCGAGCAGCTCGGACAGCCGCGTCGCGACGGGCGCGAGCGAGTACTTGTCCTCGGGGGCGCCCTTCGGGCGGCCGAGGTGGGCGGTGACGACGACGCGGGCACCGGCGTCGAGCAGCGCGGTGAGCGTCGGGAGAGCCGCGCGCACGCGGCCGTCGTCGGTGATCGTCGTGCCGTCGAGCGGCACGTTGAAGTCGGAGCGGACGAGCACGCGCTTGCCGCGCAGGTCGCCGAGGTCCTCGATGGTCTTCATGAATCCTTCTCCGGGGGCGGACAGGTGGCCGGAACGACAGCGTCCGCGTGCGCCGGGGCCGGTGGCCAGGGCGCACGCGGACGCATGACGTGCTTTACCGAGTGATCGGTGCGATCGTCAGAGACGCTCGCCCACGTACGTGGTGAGCGCGACGAGGCTGTTCGAGTAGCCCCACTCGTTGTCGTACCAGGAGACGACCTTGACCTGGTCGCCGATGACCTTCGTCAGCTTCGAGTCGAAGATGCTCTGGTGCGGGTCGGTGACGATGTCGCTCGAGACGATCTCGTCCTCGACGTAGGACAGGACGCCCTTGAGGGGGCCCTCGGCAGCGGCCTTGACCGCGGCGTTGACCTCGTCGACCGTGACCTCACGCGAAGCCGTGAAGGTCAGGTCCGTCGCCGAGCCGGTGATCGTCGGCACGCGGAGCGCGAAGCCGTCGAGCTTGCCCTTGAGCTCCGGGAGCACGAGCGCCACGGCCTTGGCCGCACCGGTCGACGTCGGGACGATGTTCTGCGCGGCGGCGCGGGCGCGACGCAGGTCGCGGTGCGGGCCGTCCTGCAGGTTCTGGTCACCCGTGTAGGCGTGGATCGTGGTCATGAGACCACGCTCGATGCCGATCGCGTCGTTGAGCGCCTTGGCCAGCGGGGCCAGGCAGTTCGTCGTGCAGGACGCGTTCGAGATGATGTGCTGCGTCGCCGCGTCGTACTGCTCGTGGTTGACGCCGACGACGAACGTGCCGTCCTCGTTCTTGGCGGGCGCCGAGATGATGACCTTCTTGGCGCCGGCGTCGATGTGCGCCTTCGCCTTGGTCGCGTCGGTGAAGAAGCCCGTCGACTCGATGACGATGTCCGCGCCGAGCTCGGCCCACGGCAGGTTCGCCGGGTCGCGCTCCTCGAGGGCACGGATCTTCTTGCCGTCGACGATGATGTTGTCGTCGTCGAAGTCCACGCTCAGCGGGAAACGGCCCAGGACCGTGTCGTACTTGAGCAGGTGCGCGAGCGTCTTGTTGTCCGTGAGGTCGTTGACCCCGACGATCTCGATGTCCGCGCCCGACGCCACGATGGCCCGGTAGAAGTTCCGACCGATACGACCGAAGCCGTTGATGCCGACCTTGATGGTCACGTGCCCTCCTCGGCAGCGCCGACGGGGTCGGCGCACAATTGGTGGTGGGTTCCCGCACGCCGATGTGCGTCCCTCACGCCAGCGGGTGCCTCGCTGACCTCGTCATGCCGGCCCGGTTCAGACCAGACCCGCACATGCCCAGCGCGTGACACCCGTGTGACGATCGGATGTCCCGAGCCTATACCCCTTTGCCTCTGCGACCCGCTTCGAAGGTCCCAGGCCGGACATGCGTCCACGTGGTGGGATGCCGCGCCGACGTGCGGGTTCTCCGCACGAACACGCGGATCCGGACGAGCCCGGACCGCGCTACAGATCGAGCAGGTCGGGCGAGAGGCCCGCCTCGGTGTCCGGGATCCCGAGCTCGCTCGCGCGCTTGTCGGCAGTCGCCAGCAGGCGGCGGATCCGGCCCGCCACGGCGTCCTTCGTCAGCGGCGGGTCGGCCAGCTTGCCGAGCTCCTCGAGCGAGGCGTCCTTGTGCGCGAGCCGGAGCTGGCCGGCCTCGCGCAGGTGGTCCGGCAGGTCGTCGCCGAGGATCTCGAACGCACGGTCGACACGTGCGCCCGCGGCCACCGCCGCACGCGCGGACCGGCGCAGGTTCGCGTCGTCGAAGTTCGCGAGGCGGTTCGCGGTCCCCCGGACCTCGCGCCGCACACGCCGCTCCTCCCAGACGAGCATGGCCTCGTGCGCGCCGAGCCGCGTGAGCATCGCGCCGATCGCGTCGCCGTCCCGGATCACGACGCGGTCGACGCCGCGCACCTCACGCGCCTTGGCAGGGATCCCCATCCGGCGTGCCGCGCCGACGAGCGCGAGCGCCGCCTCCGGTCCCGGGCACGTGATCTCGAGCGACGACGAGCGCCCCGGCTCGGTCAGCGAGCCGTGCGCGAGGAACGCACCGCGCCACGCGGCCTCCGCCTCGGCGATCCCGCCGGCCACCACCTGCGGCGGCAAACCCCGCACCGGGCGACCGCGGTTGTCGAGCAGCCCCGTCTGACGCGCGAGCGACTCGCCGTCCTTGACCACGCGCACCACGTAGTGGCTCCCCCGGCGCAGCCCGCCGCCGGAGACCACGATGATCTCGCTCTCGTGCCCGTAGACCTCGGCGACCGCCTGGCGCAGCCGCCGCGCGGCGATCGCCGTGTCGAGCTCGGCCTCGATGACGATCCTGCCGGAGATGATGTGCAGCCCACCGGCGAACCTCAAGGTCGCAGCCACCTCTGCCTTGCGGCAGGAGGTCTTGTCGATCTGGAGTCGGGCGAGCTCGTCCTTCACCTGTGCCGTCAACGCCATGGGCGTCATCCTGCCATTCGCGGCGGGCCCCGGTGGCCGGTTGGGCTCAGCGACCGCCGCGGCCCGCACGCGGTCCGACGTCGCCCAGGACACCCTCGACGACGTCGCGCAGCGCCGCTGCCAGCCGCAGCGGGTCGTGGCGCGCCGTCCCGTCGGAGCGGCCGACCTGACGCAGGAGGAGACGGGCATCACGTGCAGCGCAGTGCGTCGCGAGCCGCTCCGTGTCCTCGACGGCGATCGGGTCGGCGACCACGGCGTACACCTCCAGCTCGGGCGCGTGGTCGTGCAGCACGGCGAGGTAGTCCTCGGCGTGCATGCCCGCGGTCTCGCCCTGCTCCTCGGGCGACAGGTTCAGCACGACGACGACGCGCGCGGACCCACGTGCGAGCGCGGCCCGCAGCTCGGGGATCAGCAGGTGCGGGAGCACGGACGTGTACCAGGAGCCGGGCCCGAGCACGACCCAGTCGGCCTGCTCGATCGCCGCCACCGCGTGCGGGCAGGCGGGCGGGTCGGACGGCACGAGCCGCACGTGCGAGATCGGGTCGGTCGTGCGCGCGACCGCGCTCTGCCCCCGCACGGTCACGCGCCGGCCGTCCCCGCGGCGGACGTCGGCCTCGATCAGCAGCGGCACCTCGGTCATGGGCAGCACGCGCCCGCGCGCACCGAGCAGGCGCCCGACCCAGTCGAGCCCCGCGACAGGGTCGCCGAGCAGCTCCCACAACGTGACGATCAGGAGGTTGCCGAGCGCGTGCTGGTCGAGCGGTCCCGACGTGTGGAACCGGTGCTGCAGCACGTCACGCCAGGTGCGGCCCCAGTCCGAGTCGTCGCACAGCGCGGCCAGTGCCATGCGCAGGTCACCCGGCGGCAGCACGGACAGCTCGTCGCGCAGCCGGCCCGACGAGCCGCCGTCGTCCGCGACCGTGACCACGGCCGTGATCTGGTCCGTCATGAGCCGCAGCGCCGACAGGGTGGCTGACAGCCCGTGCCCGCCACCGATCGCGACGACCGACGGACCCCGTCGCACGCCGCGCGGCAAGGCGTCCGGGACCGGCCCGACACCCCCTGCGGGCGTCGGCGCCCACATCGACGGCGGCTCCGTGCTCGCGGGGATCACTCCTTGCCGAGGTCGCGGGCCGCGACGGTGACACGGTGACCCGCGTCGCGCAGCCGCGCGGCGATGGCCTCGCTGATGGCCACCGAGCGGTGCTTGCCGCCCGTGCAGCCGACCGCGATCGTCACGTACCGCTTCTCCTCGCTCAGGTACCCGGCCAGCACGGGCTCGAGCGCGTCGACGTACCGCTCGACGAACGTCGCGGCGCCCGGCAGGCCGAGCACGTAGTCCCGCACCGGTGCGTCGCGGCCGGTGAGGTGACGCAGCTCCGTCACCCAGTACGGGTTCGCCAGGAAGCGCACGTCGACCACGTGGTCGGCGTCGAGCGGGATGCCGTACTTGAAGCCGAACGACGTCACGTTGACGCGCAGGTGCTCGTCGGCGTCGCCCGCGACGAGCGAGCGCACCTGGCGGGCGAGGTCGTGGACGTTGAGGTCGGAGGTGTCGATGACGTTGTCGGCACGCTCACGGATGTCCGAGAGCACCTGGCGCTCCTCGACGATGCCGTCCAGCAGCGTGCCGTCACCCTGCAGCGGGTGAGGCCGACGCACCTGCTCGTAACGCCGCACGAGCACCTCGTCGGACGCGTCCAGGAACAGGATCCGGTACTCCACGCCGGCGGCCCGCAGCCCGCCGAGCACCCGCGCGAGGTCCGCGAAGAAGCCGTGGCCCCGCACGTCGATCACCGCAGCGACACGGGTGGCACGCGCGTCGGGCGGGCCGCTGGTCAGCATGCCGACCAGGTGGGTGAGCATCTGCGCGGGCAGGTTGTCGACGACGTACCAGTCGAGGTCCTCCAGGACGGCCGCGGCGCGCGTGCGACCCGCCCCGGACATGCCCGTGATGATCAGAACCTGCGGCTGGTGCAGGCGGGGGTGCTCCGTCGCCGCGTCGATCGCTGGGATGCCGGCGGGAACCGTGGTGGGAGAGGGCTCGTCGGTCATGTCCCCAGCATGCCAGCGGACTGCGCGACGGCGTCGGGTGCGGGGTCGACCGGCGGGTCGTCGTGGGCCGGTGCGGGCTCGGCGACCTCGCTCGGCTCAACGGACGCCGCGTCAGCGGGGAGCAGGGCGGCCACGACCGCTGCCGCGGTGCGCTCCCCCATCCCCGGCACCGTCGCGATCTCCTCGACGCTCGCCGCTCGCAGCCGCTTGACCGAGCCGAAGTGCCGCAGCAGCGCCTTCTGCCGCGCCGGGCCCAGCCCGGGGACGTCGTCGAGCACCGAGGCCGTCATCCCCTTGCTGCGGCGCTTGCGGTGCGCGTTGATCGCGAAACGGTGCGCCTCGTCGCGGACGCGCTGCAGCAGGTACAGACCCTCCGAGCTCCGCTGCAGGATGACCGGGTAGTCGTCTCCCGGCAGCCAGACCTCCTCGAGCCGCTTCGCGAGCCCGCACAGCGCGACGTCGTCGATCCCGAGCTCGGCCAGCGCCGCGGCCGCGGCGGCGACCTGCGGCGGCCCGCCGTCCACGACGACGAGGTTGGGCGGGTAGGCGAACCGGCGTGGCTTGCCCGTGCTCTCGTCGATCGGGCCGGACACCAGTGGCTCGTCGTCGTCGGCTCCGTCGCCGAGCTCGACGTCGCTCGCCTCGGAGCGCTCGGCGAGGTAGCGCCGGAACCTGCGGGTGATCACCTCGTGCATCGCAGCCGTGTCGTCGGCGGCGCCCTCGCCGCGCGGACCCCGGACGCTGAACAGGCGGTACTCGCTCTTGCGCGCCAGCCCGTCCTCGAACACGACCATCGACGCGGACTGGAACGTGCCCTGGTTGTGCGACACGTCGTAGCACTCGATCCGCAGCGGGGCGCTGGGCAGGCCGAGGGCCTCCTGGATCTCGCGCAGCGCCTGGCTGCGCGACGTCAGGTCACCGGCGCGACGCGTGCGGTGCAGCACGAGCGCGTGCTCAGCGTTCTTGAGGACCGTCTGCGCCAGCTCGCGCTTGTCCCCGCGCTGCGGCACCCGGACCCGGACGCGCGAACCGCGGATCCCGGACAGCCAGGACTCCACCTGCTCGACGTCGGTCGGGAGCACCGGGACGAGCACCTCGCGCGGCACGGCGCTCCCGTCGGAGTCCTCCTCGGTCCCGTAGACCTGCTGCAGCAGGTGCTCGACGAGCTCCGCGTCGGTGAGGTTCTCGACCTTCTCCACGACCCAGCCCCGCTGCCCACGGATCCGACCGTCGCGGACGTGGAAGACCTGGACCGCGGCCTCGAGCTCGTCACCGGCCAGACCGAAGACGTCCGCGTCCGTCCCGTCGGGGAGCACGACGGCGTTGCGCTCGGTGGCTCGTCGCAGCGTCGCGATGTCGTCCCGCAGGCGCGCGGCCTGCTCGTAGTCGAGCTCGGCCGCAGCCTCCTGCATCCGACGCGTGAGCCGGCGCTCGAACCGTGACGTGTCCCCCGCCATGAAGTCGCAGAACTCCTCGGCGAGGCGGTGGTGGTCCTCGGGCGAGATCCGGCCGACGCACGGCGCCGAGCACTTGTCGATGTACCCGAGCAGGCACGGGCGCCCTTGCTGCGCGGCACGCTTGAACACCCCCGCCGAGCACGTGCGCACGGGGAACACCCGCAGCAGCAGGTCGACCGTCTCCCGGATGGCCCAGGCGTGCGCGTACGGACCGAAGTACCGGGTGCCCTTGCGCTTCGCGCCGCGCATGACCTGGACGCGCGGGAACTGCTCGGCCAGTGTCACGGCCAGGTACGGGTACGACTTGTCGTCGCGGTACTTGACGTTGAACCGCGGGTCGAACTCCTTGATCCACGAGTACTCGAGCGCGAGGGCCTCGACCTCGGTGCCGACCACGGTCCATTGCACGGAGGACGCGGTGGTGACCATCGTCTGCGTGCGCGGGTGCAGCCCGGCGACGTCCTGGAAGTACGACGACAGTCGCGACCGCAGGCTCTTCGCCTTGCCGACGTAGATCACGCGGCCGTCGGCGTCCCGGAACCGGTACACGCCCGGCGCGTCCGGGATCTCGCCCGGGGCGGGTCGGTACGTCGCGGGATCGGCCATGCTCCGAGCCTAGTTCGCCCTGCCGACACACCCCGTCGTCCCGCGGGCCGCGCCCTGCCCGACTAGCGTGCGTACATGGCGCAGCTGCTGCACTCGTACTCGGTGGACCTGGCGTGGACCGGCGCGGGCGACCAGGGGACCTCGACCTACACGTCCTACGGCCGCAACCACGAGCTCACGTCAGGCGACAAGCTCCCGCTGCCCGGGACGTCCGACCCCGCGTTCCGCGGCGACCCGGCCCGCTGGTCGCCCGAGGACCTCATGGTCGGCGCGCTCGCGCAGTGCCACATGCTCTGGTTCCTGCACCTCGCCGCGAAGGCCGGTGTCGTGGTCGTCGGCTACAGCGACGCCGCGCAGGGCACGATGCGGATCGAGTCCGCCGGGCACGGGCAGTTCACCGAGGTGGTTCTGCGGCCGCGCGTCGTCCTGCGCAACCACGTCCTCGCCGACGGGCGGGCCATCGACGACGGCGTCCTCGAGGACCTGCACCACCGCGCGCACGAGCACTGCTTCATCGCCCGTTCGGTGAACTTCACCGTCCGGCACGAGCCGGTGCCGGTGACGTTCGAGCCGCTCGCGCACGCCTGACGTCGCGCGCTCCGCCCCGTCAGGCGGAGACCGCGGTGCGCTCGACCTCCGAACCGGCGTCCAGCACCTCGGCGAGGAACCTGCCGGTGTGGCTCGCGGGCACCCGCGCGACGCTCTCGGGCGTGCCTTCCGCCACGACCGACCCGCCGCCTGAGCCGCCCTCCGGGCCCATGTCGATCACCCAGTCGGCGTTCTTGATGACGTCGAGGTTGTGCTCGATGACGATCACGGTGTTGCCTTTGTCGACGAGCGACTGCAGCACGCCGAGCAGCTTGCGGATGTCCTCGAAGTGCAGGCCCGTCGTCGGCTCGTCCAGGACGTACGCGGTGCGTCCGGTCGACCGCCGCTGCAGCTCGGCAGCGAGCTTGACGCGCTGAGCCTCGCCGCCTGACAGCGTCGGAGCGGGCTGGCCGAGCCGGACGTAGCCCAGGCCCACGTCGACCAGCGTCTTGAGGTGGCGGCTGATCGCGGGCACGGCGGCGAAGAACTCGGACGCCTCCTCGATCGGCATGTCGAGCACGTCGGCGACCGTCTTGCCCTTGAAGTGCACCTCGAGCGTCTCGCGGTTGTACCGCGCGCCGTGGCACACCTCGCACGGGACGTAGACGTCCGGGAGGAAGTTCATCTCGATCTTGAGCGTCCCGTCGCCCGAGCACGCCTCGCAGCGGCCGCCCTTGACGTTGAACGAGAAGCGCCCGGGCGTGTAGCCCCGGACCTTCGCCTCGGTCGTCTCCGCGAACAGCCGCCGCACGTGGTCCCAGACACCGGTGTACGTCGCGGGGTTGGACCGCGGCGTGCGCCCGATGGGCCCCTGGTCCACGTGGACGACCTTGTCGAGGTGGTCCAGGCCGCTCACGCGCTTGTGCCGCCCGGCGACCTGACGGGCGCCGTTCAGCTCGTTGGCCATGACCGTGTAGAGGATCGAGTTGACCAGGGTCGACTTGCCCGAGCCGGACACGCCCGTGACCGCGGTGAGCACACCCAGCGGGAAGGACACGTCGATGCCGCGCAGGTTGTGCTCGCGCGCGCCGTGCACGGTGACGACCCGACCCTTGTCGACGGGCCGGCGGCTCTGCGGCATCGGGATCTGGCGACGCCCCGAGAGGTAGGCACCGGTCACCGACTCGCGCGACGCGAGCAGGCCGGCCAGGTCGCCCGAGTGCACGACGTGCCCACCGTGCTCCCCCGCGCCGGGACCGATGTCGACGATCCAGTCGGCCATCCTGATGGTGTCCTCGTCGTGCTCGACGACGATGAGCGTGTTGCCGAGGTCGCGCAGGCGCGTGAGGGTGTCGATCAGGCGCCGGTTGTCGCGCTGGTGCAGCCCGATCGAGGGCTCGTCGAGCACGTACAGGACCCCGACGAGGCCCGAGCCGATCTGGGTCGCGAGCCGGATGCGCTGCGCCTCGCCGCCCGAGAGCGTGGCCGCCGGACGCATGAGCGACAGGTAGTCGAGCCCCACGTCGAGCAGGAAGCCGAGGCGCGCCTGGATCTCCTTGAGCACCTGCGCCGCGATCTGGCGCTCGCGCTCGCCGAGCTCGAGCGTGTCCAGGAAGTCGCGCGCCTCGCGGATCGGCAGGTCGCAGACCTCGGCGATCGAGCGCCCGCC
>NZ_LFKW01000031.1:71963-78859 GCF_001040865.1 Cellulomonas sp. A375-1
GGGCACGGGACCTCGCGCATGAAGCCCTCGTACTTGTCCTTGCTCCAGTCCGACTCGGTCTCGGCGTGCCGCCGCTCGAGGAAGGTGATCACGCCCTCGAAGCCGGTCGAGTACTGCCGCTCGCGACCCCACCGGTTCTTGTACCGCACGTGGACCTCGTGGTTGCGGCCGTGCAGGACCGCGTCCTTCGCGCGCTGCGGGAGCGCGCGCCACGGCACGGTCATCGAGAAGCCCATCTCGTCGGCCAGGGCGTTCAGCACGCGGCCGAAGTACTCCGACGACGTCTGCGCCCACGGCACGACCGCGCCGTCCTCGAGCGAGAGGTCCTCGTCCGGGACGACCAGCTCGGGGTCGACCTCGAGGCGCGAGCCGATGCCCGTGCACTCGGGGCATGCACCGTAGGGCGCGTTGAACGAGAACGTCCGCGGCTCGATCTCGTCGAGCGTCAGAGCGTGGTCGTTCGGGCAGGCGCGCTGCTCCGAGAACCGGCGAACCTTGTCGGGGTCGTCGATGTCGCGGTCGACGAGGTCCACGAGCAGCAGCCCGCCGGCCAGCCCGAGCGCGGTCTCGACCGAGTCGGTGAGGCGCCGCTGGACGCCCTCGCGGGCGACGAGCCGGTCGACGACGACCTCGATGTCGTGCTTGAGCTTCTTCTCCAGCGCCGGCGGGGACGCGAGCTGGACCACCTCGCCGTCCACCCTCGCGCGGGCGAAGCCCTTGGCCTGGAGCTCGGCGAACAGGTCCGCGTACTCGCCCTTGCGCCCTCGCACCACCGGAGCGAGCACCTGGTACCGCGTGCCCTCGGGGAGTTCGAGAAGGCGATCGACGATCTGCTGGGGGGTCTGCGCCGTGACGCGCTCACCGCACACCGGGCAGTGCTGCGTGCCGGCGCGCGCGTAGAGCAGACGGAGGTAGTCGTAGACCTCGGTGATCGTGCCGACCGTCGAGCGCGGGTTGCGGTTGGTGGACTTCTGGTCGATCGACACCGCGGGCGACAGGCCCTCGATGAAGTCGACGTCCGGCTTGTCCATCTGCCCGAGGAACTGACGCGCGTACGCGGACAGGGACTCGACGTACCGCCGCTGCCCCTCGGCGAAGATCGTGTCGAACGCCAACGACGACTTCCCCGAGCCCGACAGGCCCGTGAACACGATCAGCCGGTCACGCGGCAGGTCCAGGTCGACGTTGCGAAGGTTGTGCTCACGGGCACCCTGCACCACCAGACGGTCGTTCACGGCGTGCAGTCTACGTTCCACCTCCGACATTCGCACACCCGTTCGACCGCAGTGTTCTTCTCCTCGTCGTGCCGAACGCGAGGCACGCGCGCGCCGCGCCCGCCGTGCTGGACACGGCACGGCGATCCATGCTGGTCCCACCATGACGAACCACGCGCCCGCACGCGGACCTGCCACCGGACCGGACCCCGAGCCGTTGCCCGTCCCGATCGCCGAGTACGCGGTGATCGGCGACGGCCGCACCACGGCCCTCGTCTCCCGTCGCGGCTCGATCGACTGGCTCTGCCTGCCGCACGCCGACTCCGCTGCGTGCTTCGCCCGGCTCCTCGGCACCGAGGACAACGGGCGGTGGCTGCTCACCGTCCCGGACGCGCACACCGTCTCGCGGCGCTACCTCGGCGACTCCTTCGTGCTCGAGACGACCTACGAGACCCCGACCGGGGCGGCGGTCGTCGTCGACGCGATGCCCATCTCCGACGGCCGCGCGGACGTCGTGCGTCACGTCACGTGCACGCGCGGCACGGTGCACGTGCGGCACGAGTGGATCGTGCGCTTCGGGTACGGCGCGATCCAGCCGTGGGTCACGCGCAACCGCGGCGCGGACCCGGCGATCCGCGCCGTCGCGGGCCCCGACTCGCTCGTCCTGCGCGGCACGCACCTGCCCCGAGCGGCCGACCACCGTCACGCCGACGAGGTCGAGCTGCACGCCGGGCAGGTCATGGAGCTCGCGCTCACCTGGGTCCCCTCGTGGGAGCCGGTGCCCGAGGTCGTGCCTTCGCCCGCGCGCGTCGACTCCACCCGCATCGCCTGGGGTCTGTGGGCCCGCGACACGCGGTACGACGGCCCGCACCGGGAGGCGGTGATCCGCTCGCTGCTCGTCCTGCGGATGCTCACCGACTTCGAGACCGGCGGGATCGCGGCCGCGGCGACCACGAGCCTGCCCGAGGACTTCGGCGGCGAGCGCAACTGGGACTACCGCTACTGCTGGCTGCGCGACGCCGCGCTGACCCTCGAGGCGCTGCTCGAGCAGGGCTTCACGCAGGAGGCGATGCAGTGGCGTGACTGGCTGCTGCGCGCGGTCGCGGGCGACCCCGCCGACCTGCAGATCATGTACCGCCTCGACGGCGGCCGGGACCTGCCCGAGCACGAGCTCGCGCACCTGCCCGGCTACGCGGGCTCGCGGCCGGTACGTCTGGGCAACCTCGCCGCGGGCCAGGTGCAGAACGACGTCCTGGGCGAGGTCATGTGCGCGCTGCACGCGGCGCGGGAGGCCGGCGTCCTCGAGGACGACGCCGCGTGGTCGCTGCAGCGCCACCTGCTCGAGGAGCTCCTGCAGCACTGGGACGCGCCCGACCGGGGCATCTGGGAGGTGCGCGGTGAGCCGCAGCACTTCGTGCACTCGAAGGTCATGTCCTGGGCGGCGGTCGACCGTGCGGTCCGCGCGGTCGAGGAGCACGGCCTCGACGGCCCGGTCGAACGATGGCGTCTCGCGCGCGACCGGATCCACGCGGACGTCCTCGAGCACGGCTGGGACGCCGGCCGCCGCACGTTCGTCCAGTCGTACGGTGCCGAGCACACCGATGCCGCCCTGCTGCAGATGGTCCACGTGGGCTTCCTGCCGCCCGACGACGAGCGCGTGCGGGCCACCATCGCCGCTGTGCGGGCCGAGCTCGAGGTCGCTCCCGGGCTCCTGCTGCGCTACCTGCCGGAGCGGACCGACGACGGCGTCGCCGGGCATGAGCACCCGTTCCTGGCCTGCTCGTTCTGGCTGGCCGAGGCCCTGGCACGCACTGGGGAGGTCGACGCCGCCAGCGCCGTGCTCGACACGCTCGTCGGGCTGACGAACGACGTGGGCCTCCTGGCGGAGCAGTACGACCCGCAGGGTCGTCGCATGGCGGGCAACGTCCCGCAGGCGCTCTCGCACCTCGCGCTCGTGCAGGCCGCGCAGGCGCACGCCGTCGCCGTGGCGGCCGCACGCGAGAGGGGACGTGCATGACCGCCTACACCGGAGACGTGACCACCGGCGGGCCCACCGCGCTGCGGGTGCTCGACGAGGTGGAGATCCGCAAGGTCTCGGTCGGCCCGATGGACAACGACGCCTACCTCGTCACGTGCCGGCGCGGCGGGTCGCAGCTGCTGGTCGACGCGGCGGCCGACCCCGACCGGCTGCTCGAGCTGGTGCGCGAGGGCAACGAGACCGCGCGCCTCGACGTCGTCGTGACGACGCACCGCCACCGCGACCACCTGGCGGCGCTCACGTCGGTGGTCGCCGCTACCGGAGCCCAAGTCGCTGCAGGGGCGCCCGATGCCGACGCGATCACCGAGCTCACGGGCACGTCGGTGACCCGGGTGCTGCACGACGGCGACCTCGTCGTGGTCGGTCACCTCACGCTCGAGGCCGTCGCGCTGCGCGGGCACACACCCGGGTCCGTCGCTCTCGTCTACCGCGAGCCCGAGCACGTCACCTGCCCGGGAGCGGTCGCCGGCCGGGCCCACGTCTTCACGGGCGACTCGCTGTTCCCCGGCGGCGTCGGGCGGACGACGACGCCCGACGACTTCACCTCGCTGTACGCCGACGTGACCGCACGGCTGTTCGACCGGTTCGACGACGCGACCTGGGTGTACCCGGGCCACGGTCGCGACACGACGCTCGGTGCCGAGCGACCGCACCTCGCCCAGTGGCGTGACCGCGGCTGGTGAGGTCTGACCGCCGCCTCAGTCCTCCAGCGGGCCGAGGACCGAGGTGGCGACGGTCGCGTGCGCGGACTCGTCGTCCGACGGGTGGAAGATCCCGGCGAGCACGTCGCGGTACAGGCGGCCGAGCTCGTTCCCGGAGAAGTACGCGCCCCCACCGGACGCCCGCAACGCGAGCTCGACGACCTGGCGAGCCGACTCGGTCGCCCGCACCTTGAGCCCCACGAGCTGCGCGAACCACCGGCTGCCGTGGTCGATCTGCTCGTCGACGTCCCGCGCGAGCGCGAAGACCTGCAGCTCGGCGCCGTCCTGGAGGAGCGCGGCGTCGGCGATCCGCCAGCGGATGTCCGGGTCCTGGGCGTACGGCCGGCCGTCGTGCTTGAACGACGTGCGCCGACGCGCGGCCGCGACCGCGAGCTCGATCGCGCGGCGCCCGATCCCCGTGTAGACCGCGCCCAGCAGGATCTCGAACACGGCGAACAGCGCGAAGATGAACGGGTCGGCCGACGGGCCCGGCGGCAGTCGGCGGTACACCCGGTCCGCCGGCGCGTAGGCGCCGTCGAGCACGGTCGTCTCGGACTGGGTGGCCCGCATCCCCAGCGTGTCCCAGTCGTTCTTCGACGACGTGCCGTCCCGGTTCACGACGCCGTGCACGAGCCGAGGGTCGGACGGGTCGGAGTCGTCGAGGCCGAACGTCGCCAGGCGGGTCCAGACCGGCGACAGCGACGTGAAGATCTTTGTGCCGTGGTAGCGGTAGCCGCCGTCCGGCGTCGGCACCGCGCGCGTCCGCGAGCCGAACATCACCAGGTCGTTGCCCGCCTCGGAGTTGCCGAACGCGAACACCTCGCCGGCTCCCGCGTCGCGCAGGACGAACTCCAGCGAGTCGTCGCCGCGTCCGACGAGCAGCGCCGCCATGCCCGTGACCACGAGGTGCATGTTGACGGCCAACGCTGTTGCGGGAGCGGCCGCCGCGAGGCGTACCTGCTCGCGGGCGACCTCCTCGAGCGTGAGGCCCGAGCCGCCCAGCCGCTGCGGGACGAACGCCCTCAGGTAGCCCGCCTCGACGAGCTCCGCGAGGTCCTCGTGCGGGAACGTGTTGTCACGGTCGTGGCCCGCGGCGCGCTCGTGCACGCGCGTCAGCAGGTCGTCGGTCAGCAGGGTGCGCAGCTCGCGCGCCATGGTTGCCCCTCGCGTTCGGGCCGTCGGTGCCGGCGACGGCGGGTGGTGGTCGTGGACTGGTGGTGCGTCGGTGGCGGTCAGCTGACCACGTCAGGGTCGGACCCCGACCGTTCGCCGCGGTCGAGTGCGGAGATCCGCTCGTGGTCCTCCTCGGTCAGCTCGAGGTCGGCCGCCCCCAGGTTCTCCCGGATCCGTGCGGGCGTGACCGATTTCGGGATCACGGCGACGCCGAGATCGAGGTGCCAGCGCAGCACGACCTGCGCGGGGGTCGCGCCGTGCGTGCGGGCGATGTCGCCGATCACCGGGTCGGCCAGGACGGCGCCGCGGCCCAGCGGCGACCACGCCTGCGTCACCACACCGAGCTCACCGTGCAGCGCACGCAGCTCGCGCTGCTGGAGGTAGGGGTGCAGCTCGACCTGGTTCACCACCGGCACCTCGCCCGAGTCCTCGACGATGCGGCGCAGGTGCACGGGCTGGAAGTTGGACACGCCGACGGACCGCACACGACCCTCGTCTCGCAGCCGCAGCAGCGTGCGCCAGGTCGGCACGTACAGGTCCCGCGCGGGCGCGGGCCAGTGGATGAGGTACAGGTCCGGCACCCCGAGACCGAGCCGTTCGACCGACGCCGCGAACGCTGCCTCGGCGGCGTCGCCGTGCGCGTCGTTCCACAGCTTCGTCGTGACGAAGACCTCGTCGCGCTCCAGGCCGCTCGCCCGGACGGCTCGCCCGACGCCCGCCTCGTTGCCGTAGAGCGTCGCCGTGTCGACGAGCCGGTAGCCCGCCGCCAGCGCCTCGGCCACCGCCGGGGTCGCGTCGTCGTCGGAGACCTTGTACACGCCGAAGCCCAGGACGGGCATCCGCATGCCGTCCGCCAGGGTCACGCTCGTCGTCATCCCGCCACTCTGCCATCCCGCGGCGCAGGCACCACGCCCGGACGGGCTCGCCGTCGGGCAGGATGGGGCGCATGCCGATGTTCGCCGTCCAGTACACGTACGACCAGCGCGACGACGTCCGCGACGTCGTGCGCCCCCGCCACCGCGCGTACCTCGCCGGGCTCGCCGAGTCCGGCGCCCTGCGCGGCTCCGGCCCCTACGTCGGCGGCTCCCCCGGCGCCCTGCTCATCTTCTCGGCCGACGACGAGGCGGCCCTGCGGGCGCTGCTCGAGGCCGACCCGTTCCACCTCGAGGGTCTGATCGCCGCGACCGAGGTCCGCGAGTGGAACCTCGTCCTGGGGCCCTGGGCAGGCTGACCCCTGCGCGGCGTCCTCAGACGGGGGCGTCGGTCAGCGCACGACGCTCGTCACGGCGCGACTTCGCCAGGCTCGCGGCGGCGGTCGTGCCGAGGATCACGACGATCGAGAGCAGCGACGCCCAGATCGGGATCTCCGGTGCCCACGCCACGGGTTCGCCCCCGTTGATGAAGGGAACCTCGTTCTCGTGCAGCGCCTCGAGGACGAGCTTCACCCCGATGAAGCCGAGCAGGACCGCCAACCCGTAGCTGAGGTACACGAGGCGCGCGAGCAGGTCGCCGAGCAAGAAGTAGAGCTGGCGCAGTCCCATGAGCGCGAACAGGTTCGCCATCATGATGAGGTACGGCTCGCTCGTCAGCCCGAACAGCGCCGGGATGGAGTCGAACGCGAAGAGCAGGTCCGTCGCCCCCAGGGCGATGAGCACGATCAGCATGGGGGTGATCAGGCGACGGCCGCCCGCGACCACCGTGAGCTTGACCCCGTGGTACTCGGAGGTCGACGGGAACCACCGCTCCACCAGACGAAGCAGCAACGGCGCG
>NZ_LFKW01000031.1:78922-99661 GCF_001040865.1 Cellulomonas sp. A375-1
CTCTTCCGGCTCGTCCTGCGCGCCCTGCCTGCCGACCTTCCAGCCGGTCCAGACGAGGAACGCCCCGAAGAGGTAGAACACCCAGCTGAACGTGCTGACGATCGCGGCGCCCGCGAGGATGAACGCGGTGCGGAAGACCAGGGCGAGCACGATCCCGACGAGCAGGGCCGTCTGCTGGTACGGCCGGGGCACGGCGAACCGCGACATGATGAGCATGAAGACGAACAGGTTGTCGACCGACAGCGAGTACTCCGTCAGCCATCCCGCGAAGAACTCCCCGGCGTACTGCCCGCCCGACGTCGCCCACACGGCCAGGCCGAACGCGATCGCGAGACCGACGTAGAACGCGAGGTGGCGCAGGCACTCGGCGGTGCTGGGGACGTGCGGACGCCGTCCGACGACGACGATGTCGACGACCAGCAGTGCGACGACGATCCCGATCGAGACCGCCCAGACCAGCAGCGAGACGTCCACGTCACTCCTCCATGGCCGGGACCGCCGGCTCGGTGCGCTGGTCGTTGCGCGTCTTGATCAGGCTCGTGATCGTGGCGATCGCGAGCGTCCCGAGGATCACGGTGAGCGAGAGCCAGATCGGGATCTCCGGCGCCCACTCGACGTGCTCGCCACCGTTGATGAAGGGCAGCTCGTTGGTGTGCATCGCGTGCAGCACGAGCTTGATGCCGATGAAGCCCAGGATCACCGCGAGCCCCTGCGACAGGTAGACGAGCCGCTCCAGCAGGCCACCGATGAGGAAGTAGAGCTGGCGCAGGCCGAGCAGCGCGAACGCGTTGGCGGTGAAGACGATGTACGGCTCGGACGTCAGACCGTAGATCGCAGGGATGGAGTCGAGCGCGAACAAGATGTCCGTCGAGCCGATCGCCACCATCACCAGGAGCATCGGCGTCAGCACGCGGCGGCCGTCGATGCGGACCGTGAGGCGGTCGTCGTGGTACTCGTCCGTCGTCGGCAGCACCCGGCGCACGAAGCGCACCATGAAGCCGTTGCCGGCCGCGTCGTCGGGCGCCTCGTCGGCGTGGTCACGGGCCAGCTTGACGCCCGTGTAGACGAGGTACGCGCCGAACACGTAGAAGACCCACGACCACTGCTCGATCGCGGCCGCGCCGAGCAGGATGAAGATCGTGCGCAGGACCAGCGCGATCGCGACGCCCACCAGAAGGACCTTCTGCTGGAAGGCTCGCGGCACCGCGAACCTCGTCATGATGATGAGGAACACGAAGAGGTTGTCGACCGACAGGCTCTTCTCGGTCACGTAGCCCGCGAAGTACTCGGCGCCGAGGTCCCAGCCCGCGACGACCCCGAGCCCCACGCCGAACACGAGCGCGAGCGCGATGTAGACCGTCGACCACCACGCCGACTCACGGAAGGTCGGTTCGTGCGGCGTGCGCACGTGGGCGAAGAAGTCGAAGACGATGAGTCCGACGACGGCGACGCCGGTCAGGATCCAGACGACGTTGGGGACATCCACGAGATACTCCTCCGGTACGAGATGCGCGTCAGTACCGAAGGTCTCCCCCGCCCGCTGACCCGGGCCGACCGCACCGGGCTCCGACCGTCCGGAGCCAGGCCCTGTGACCTGGTGCTCCGAGCGGCGAGGTCCGTGATGACGACGCGGCCGATTGTGGGGTACTCCCCTTCACCGGTGGTCATCGTATGCGACGTAGCGGCGACCTGCTGTCCACCGTGCCGTCGATCGGCGTGCCGTCGATCACCATCCGCCGCGTCCCGGAGGTCGAGACGACCGCTACGCCGTCGCGGCCTGCATCTGCCGGAGCTCCTTCTTGAGCCCGGAGATCTCGTCACGCAGGCGGGCCGCGAGCTCGAACTGCAGCTCGGCCGCCGCGCCGTGCATCTGGTCCGTGAGGTCCTGGATCAGGCCCGCCAGCTCCCCGGCAGCGGCGCCGGTCAGCCTGGTCCGCTCGTCCCGCACCGCGGCCTGCGAACCGAAGCCCGGCACCGGCGCCTTGCCCCGGCTCGCCTGCCGCCCGCCGCCGCCCAGGAGCTCGGCCGTGTCGGCGTCCTCGCGCGCGAGAAGGTCGGTGATGTCGCCGATCTTCTTGCGCAGCGGCTGAGGGTCGATGCCGTGCGCGGTGTTGTACGCGACCTGCTTCTCGCGGCGGCGCGCGGTCTCCTCGATCGCCAGCTGCATCGCGGGCGTGATCTTGTCCGCGTACATGTGCACCTGGCCGGAGACGTTGCGCGCCGCGCGGCCGATGGTCTGGATGAGCGACTTCCCCGAACGCAGGAAGCCCTCCTTGTCCGCGTCGAGGATCGCGACGAGGGAGACCTCGGGCAGGTCGAGCCCCTCGCGCAGCAGGTTGATCCCGACCAGGACGTCGTACTCGCCCATCCGCAGCTCGCGCAGCAGCTCGACGCGGCGCAGCGTGTCGACCTCGGAGTGCAGGTATCGCACCCGCACGCCCTTCTCCAGGAAGTAGTCCGTGAGGTCCTCGGCCATCTTCTTGGTGAGGGTCGTCACCAGCACGCGCTCGTCGCGCTCGACGCGATCCCGGATCTCACCCAGCAGATCGTCGATCTGGCCCTTCGTCGGCTTCACGACGACCTCGGGGTCGACGAGGCCCGTGGGCCGGATGATCTGCTCGACGACGCCGTCCGCCATGGACAGCTCGTAGTCGCCGGGGGTGGCCGACAAGTAGACCGTCTGACCGATGCGCTCGACGAACTCCTCCCACCGCAGCGGGCGGTTGTCCGTCGCGCTGGGCAGCCGGAACCCGTGGTCGACCAGCGCGCGCTTGCGGGACATGTCGCCTTCGAACATCGCGCCGATCTGGGGCACGGTCACGTGCGACTCGTCGATCACGAGGAGAAAGTCCTCGGGGAAGAAGTCGAGCAGCGTGTTCGGCGCCGTCCCGGGGGCACGGCCGTCGATGTGCCGCGAGTAGTTCTCGATCCCCGAGCACGAGCCGACCTGACGCATGAGCTCGATGTCGTACGTCGTGCGCATGCGCAGGCGCTGCGCCTCGAGCAGCTTGCCCTGACGCTCCAGCTCGTCGAGCCGCGCCTCGAGCTCGGCCTCGATGCCGCCGATCGCGCGCTCCATGCGCTCGGGGCCCGCGACGTAGTGCGTCGCAGGGAAGATCATCATCTCGTCCTCAGCCCGCAGGACCTCGCCCGTGAGCGGATGCAGGGTCGCGATCGCCTCGATCTCGTCGCCGAAGAACTCGATCCGGATCGCGAGCTCCTCGTACTTCGGGATGATCTCGACCGTGTCGCCGCGGACCCGGAACGTGCCGCGCGTGAACGCCATGTCGTTGCGCGTGTACTGCATCTGCACGAACCGTCGCAGCAGCTGGTCGCGGTCCACCTGCTCACCGACCCGCAGCGTGACCATGCGGTCCACGTACTCCTGCGGCGTCCCCAGGCCGTAGATGCACGACACCGAGGCCACGACGACCACGTCACGCCGGGTCAGCAGCGACGACGTCGCGGAGTGCCGCAGGCGCTCCACCTCGTCGTTGATCGACGAGTCCTTCTCGATGTAGGTGTCCGTCTGCGCGATGTACGCCTCGGGCTGGTAGTAGTCGTAGTACGACACGAAGTACTCGACGGCGTTGTTCGGGAGAAGCTCGCGGAACTCGTTCGCGAGCTGCGCGGCGAGCGTCTTGTTGGGCGCCATGACCAGCGTGGGGCGCTGCACCTGCTCGATGAGCCACGCGGTGGTGGCCGACTTGCCCGTCCCCGTCGCCCCGAGCAGGACGACGTCCTTCTCGCCGGCGTTCAGGCGCGCGGCGAGCTGCGCGATCGCCTGAGGCTGGTCACCCGACGGGGTGTACTCCGAGATGACCTCGAACGGTGCGACGGTGCGCTGGAGCTCCGTGACTGGACGCATGGCACCACCGTACGTCGGACCACCGACACACCCGCCCCGAGCGGTGGGCGGCAGCCCACGCTCGGGGCGGGAGCGTCGAGGTCCAGGACGGCGATGCGAGAGCAGCGCACGGCCGGATGGTGTCAGTCCTTGCCGTCGACGACCGTCACGATGGCGTTCGGGTCCTCGCGCACGATCGACAGCACGTACCAGTCGATGAAGTCGGTGTAGGCCCGGAAGCCGAGCAGCTTGCGCTTCGCCTCGGGCACGAGGCCCGCCAGGCCGCCCTCCTTGGTCCGGAAGAACGTGATCGCCGTGCGCGCCGTGGTCCGGCCGACGGCGCGATCCGTCTTCGTGTCGAACCGCAGCACCTCGGAGCCGTCGAGGTGGTCACGCAGGGAGAACGTCGTCGTGTGCGGCGTGCGGCCCTCGACGCGGAAACGACCCGATGGGTCGTCGGTGGCGGTCGAGGCCTTCTCGGCGAGCTCCAGCATCCGGGCCTCGGAGAGCAGCGTCGATGCGACCGAGACCGACGCCCGTGTCTGAACGGGCTTGACCATCAGCTCGTACCTCCTTCTCGCGGCGACCCCATCGGCACCGGCTTGTGGCATCTATCGACACGCGGCACGTCAGGGTTGAGCCCCCCGCAGGCATCGGGCGGTTCGTCCCTTGCCTGCTCGGGACACTAGCGGTAGGCGGTCGGGCGCGGAATGCCCCGGAAGCGGGACTTGCGCGGCGCGGGCCGGCTCAGCCGTGCTGCGCGTCCGCCTGCTCGGCCTGACGCTCCTGGGCACGCTCGACGCACAGGCGGTCCCACAGGTCGTCGACCTGCGCACGCAGCTCCTCGTCGGTGCCCGAACCGTCGAGCACGACGTCCGCTACCTGCAGGCGCGCCTCGTCGCCCGCCTGCGCGGCCACGCGGGCCTCGGCGCCCTGCCGGTCCATCCCGCGGAGCCGGACGAGGCGCTCGACGCGCAGGAGTGCGGGAGCGTGCACCACCACGACGAGGTGGAACGAGTCGGCCTGCCCCGTCTCGACCAGCAGCGGGATGTCGTGCACGACGACGGCGCCGGGGTCGGCCGTCGCCGCGGCGGCCTCACGCTCCGCGCCGAGCCTTCGGACCACGGGGTGCACGATGGCCTCGAGCGCGCGCCGCCGTTCGTCGTCGCCGAACACGAGCGCCGCCAGCGCGGTGCGGTCGAGGCCGCCGTCCGCGTCGAGGACCGTCTCGCCGAACGTCTCGACCACCTCGGCCAAGCCCTCGGACCCGGGCGCCACCGCCTCGCGGGCGAGCACGTCGGAGTCGATCACGACCGCACCGAGCTCGTCGAACCGCCGCGCGGCCACGGACTTTCCCGCCGCGATCCCGCCTGTCAGACCGATCCGCTGCATGGACCCCATCCTGCCCGCCCGGCGCGAACCGCGCCCCTGCGGACCTCTCCGTGCGTGGCGGCCGGCCGGACGCCGCGCGCGAGAGCGCGGGTCGTCCCGCCGCGGACGACACCGGGCCGGCCACCCGAAGGTGACCGGCCCGGTGTCTCGACCGTCCGGGAGCACGCTCCCGGACGGTCAGAGGTGACTCAGTTGCCCGTGAGCTTCTCGCGCAGAGCGGCGAGCGCCTCGTCGGACGCGAGCGTGCCCGCGGCCTCGTCGGTCGACGAGGAGTACGTCGACGGCACGGGGCCACCGGCGGCGGGAGCGGACTCGGACGTCGCAGCCTCGGCGTCGGCCTTGGCGGCCTCGGCGACCTGCTTGCGGTGCGCCTCCCAGCGCTCGTGAGCGGCTGCGTACTGGGCCTCCCACGCCTCGCGCTGGGTCTCGAAGCCCTCGAGCCACTCGTTCGTGGCCGGGTCGAAGCCCTCGGGGTACTTGTAGTTGCCGGCCTCGTCGTACTCGGCCGCCATGCCGTACAGCGCGGGGTCGAAGTCCTCCGACTCGGGGTCGAAGCCCTCGTTCGCCTGCTTGAGCGACAGCGAGATGCGGCGACGCTCGAGGTCGATGTCGATGACCTTGACGAAGACGTCGTCGCCGACCTGGACGACCTGCTCCGGGATCTCGACGTGGCGCACGGCCAGCTCCGAGATGTGGACCAGACCCTCGATGCCGTCCTCGACGCGCACGAACGCACCGAACGGGACGAGCTTGGTGACCTTGCCGGGGACGACCTGGCCGATGGCGTGCGTCCGGGCGAACGCCTGCCACGGGTCCTCCTGCGTCGCCTTCAGCGACAGCGAGACCCGCTCGCGGTCGAAGTCGACGTCCAGGACCTCGACCGTGACCTCCTGGCCGACCTCGACGACCTCGGACGGGTGGTCGATGTGCTTCCAGGACAGCTCCGAGACGTGCACGAGCCCGTCCACGCCACCGAGGTCCACGAACGCACCGAAGTTGACGATCGAGGAGACGACACCGGGGCGCACCTGGCCCTTCTGCAGCGTCTGCAGGAAGGTGGAGCGGACCTCGGACTGCGTCTGCTCGAGCCAGGCACGGCGCGACAGGACCACGTTGTTGCGGTTCTTGTCGAGCTCGATGATCTTGGCCTCGATCTCCTTGCCCACGTACGGGCCGAGGTCGCGGACGCGACGCATCTCGACGAGCGACGCGGGCAGGAAGCCGCGCAGACCGATGTCGAGGATGAGGCCGCCCTTGACGACCTCGATGACGGTGCCGGTGACGACGCCGTCCTCTTCCTTGATCTTCTCGATCGTGCCCCACGCGCGCTCGTACTGCGCCCGCTTCTTGGACAGGATCAGCCGGCCTTCCTTGTCCTCCTTCTGGAGGACGAGGGCCTCGACCTCGTCGCCGACCTTGACGACCTCGCCGGGGTCCACGTCGTGCTTGATGGACAGCTCGCGGGAGGGGATGACGCCCTCGGTCTTGTAACCGATGTCCAGCAGGACCTCGTCACGGTCGACCTTGACGACGACGCCTTCGACGATGTCGCCGTCGTTGAAGTACTTGATGGTGGCGTCGATCGCGGCGAGGAGGTCCTCGGCCGTGCCGATGTCGTTGATCGCGACCTGCGGCGTGGCGGGCTTCGCGGGGGTGGAGATGCTCATGTAGTGGTGGGCTCCGATGCGGACAGGATGTAGTTCGAACAGGGATGGCGGGCACACCTCGACGACGGGATCACGTCAGGAGTGTTCTCGAGGTCCTCGACCACCCGACGAGCTCGTCGGGTCCGAGAGCTCGTGCGGGCACGCGAGAAAGAAGGCGCGCGGCACCGCCGTCCACCCTAACGGTGGACAGCGGAGCGGGTCAAAGCGTCGACCGAGGTCGGCGCGGGGTCACGCGAGCGCGCTCGCGACCGACAGGAGCTCGTCCGGGACGTGCTTGACCTTGCCGGCGACGTCCGCGAGCGGGACGAGCTCGACGCGGTCACCGCGCAGCGCCGTCATCACGTTCGACCGACCCTCGGTCACCGCGTCGATCGCCGCGACGCCGAACCGGCTGCCGAGGATGCGGTCCGTCGGGGTCGGGGTCCCGCCGCGCTGCACGTGCCCCAGCACGGTCACACGCGTGTCGAAGCCGGTGCGCTTCTCGATCTCGGCCTTGAGCCGCTCACCGATCGCCCCGGCGACGATCTCGCCGAACTTGCCCACCTGCGTCTCGTAGTGCATCGCCGTGCCCTCGGCGGGCACGGCACCCTCGGCGACGACGACGATCGAGAAGCTCGCGTGCGCGCGGTGCCGGTGCTTGAGGAACTTCTCGATCTTCTCGATGTCGAACGGGGCCTCGGGCGCGAGCACGAGCTCGGCGCCGCCGGCGATGCCCGCGGTCGTGGCGATCCACCCCGCGTGCCGCCCCATGACCTCGACGATCATCACGCGGTTGTGGCTCTCCGCGGTGGTGTGGATGCGGTCGACGGCCTCGGTCGCGACCGTCACCGCGGTGTCGAAGCCGATGGACTGGTCGGTCCCCCACACGTCGTTGTCGATCGTCTTGGGGATCGCGACGATCCGCACGCCCGCCTCGGCGATCTTGCTCGCCGCGTGCAGCGTCCCGTCGCCGCCGATGCAGATCAGCGCCTCGAGGCGCTCGGCCTCGAGCGTCGCCAGCACCGCGTCGATCCCGCCGTCGCTCGCGTGCGGGTGGAAGCGGGCGGTGCCGAGCAGCGTGCCGCCGACGGGCAGGACGTTGCGGATGTGCTGGCGTGACAGCGGCAGGACGTCACCGTCCACCACACCGCGCCAACCGTTCCGGAAACCCACGATCTGGTGGCCGTACTCTCCCTCGCCACGCTTGACGACGGCGCGTATCGCCGCGTTCAGCCCGGGGACGTCGCCACCACCGGTGAGCAGACCGACTCGCACGCGTGAGCTCCTTCATCGAACGACAGGGGGGCCGGCGCGCGTCGTCGGGCGTCCGTCCGGTCAGCCTATCGGCGTACCGGCGCGCCCTGCGGCCCTTCCGTCCCGGGTCGGGGTGTCGCCGCACCTCCCCCGGACCTCCCCCAGACTGGGGGCATGGCTCCCGACGCGCTCGAACCCGCCGCAGACGAGGACCTCGCCGAGGTCGCGTTCCAGCACGTCGCCGACGACGGCGCCGCGGGACGGCGGTGGTGGGACGCCAACGCTGCCGAGTACCTCGACGAGCACGGCGAGTTCCTGGGACCGGCTGACTTCGTCTGGTGCCCGGAGGACCTGCGGGAGGCCGACGCCCGCCTGCTCGGTGACGTCGCCGGTGCGCGTGTGCTCGAGGTGGGCGCCGGCGCGGCGCAGTGCAGCCGGTGGCTCGCCCTCCAGGGCGCCGACGTCGTCGCGACCGACATCTCCGAGGCGATGCTCGCGGCCGGCAGGCGGTACGACGAGGCGGCGGGGGTCAGTGTGCCGACCGTCGTCGCCGACGCTCGCCGGCTGCCCTTCCCGGACGCGACGTTCGACGTGGTGTTCACCGCCTTCGGCGCCATTCCCTTCGTCCCCGACGCCGGCGCGGTCCACGCCGAGGCCGCTCGGGTGCTGCGACCGGGCGGGCGCTGGGTGTGCGCCGTGACGCACCCCCTGCGATGGGCGTTCCCCGACGATCCGGAAGGGCTCACCGCGATCCGGTCGTACTTCGACCGGCGTCCGTACGTCGAGCTCGGGACGTCGGGGACCGTTCTGTACGCCGAGTACCACCGCACGCTGGGCGACCACGTCGCCGACCTCGTCGGGGCGGGGCTGGTGCTCGACCGCGTCGTCGAGCCCGAGTGGCCGGCCGGCCACGACCGGACCTGGGGCGGCTGGGGCCCGGTGCGCGGGGCACTGCTGCCCGGGACGGCGATCTTCGTCTCGCACCGGCCCTGAGGCGTGGCGGCGGGCGACCCAGGGCCGGGCCACCCGCCGCCACTACGTGCTCAGCGCACGCCCTCGCGCGCACCGCCCGTCATCAGTGCACGGTCGCCTTCTCGGCACCCGCGCCCGTGAGCGACCGGACCTCCATCTCCGCGAACTTCTCGGGGTGCGGCTTCTCCCGGCTCATGAGCGTCCCGACGATGCCGAGGACGAACGCGAGCGGGATCGAGATCAGACCCGGGTTCTCGAGGTCGATCAGGTGGAAGTCGATCGAGGTGTCGCGGATCATCGACAGGCTCGCCCCCGTCACCGGGTCGACCTTGCCCGAGACGACGGGCGAGAACGCGATGAGCACGATGCACGAGATCAGGCCCCCGTACATGCTCCAGAGCGCACCCGAGGTGTTGAAGCGCTTCCAGAAGAGCGAGTACAGGATGGTCGGCAGGTTCGCGCTCGCCGCGACCGCGAACGCCAGCGCGACGAGGAAGGCGACGTTCTGACCGTTCGCGAAGATCCCGCCGATGATCGCCAGGATGCCGATCGCGACGACGGTGATGCGCGCGACGCGCACCTCGCCGTCCGGCCGGATCTGCCCCTTCTTGATGACGTTGGCGTAGATGTCGTGCGCGAACGAGGTCGCCGCGGTGATCGTCAGCCCGGCCACGACGGCCAGGATCGTCGCGAAGGCCACCGCCGAGATGATCCCGAGCAGGATCGTGCCGCCGAGCTCGTAGGCGAGCAGCGGAGCCGCCGAGTTCACGCCGCCCGGCGCCGCCTTGATCGTCTCCGGCCCCACGAGGGCCCCGGCGCCGTAGCCGAGGACCAGCGTGAAGAGGTAGAAGATCCCGATGAGCCAGATCGCCCAGACGACCGAGCGACGCGCCTCCTTGGCGGACGGCACCGTGTAGAACCGCATGAGCACGTGCGGCAGGCCCGCCGTGCCGAGCACCAGGGCCAGCGCGAGGGACAGGAAGTTGAGCTGGCTCATCGCGGTGGCGCCGTACTGCTTGCCCGGACCGATGAGCGCCTCACCGCCCTCACCCGCCGCGTCGACCGCGCCCTGGATGACGCCGGACAGGCTGAACCCGAACTTGGCCAGCACCCACAGGGTCATCACGCCGGCGCCCACGATGAGCAGCACCGCTTTGATGATCTGCACCCAGGTGGTGCCCTTCATCCCGCCCACGAGGACGTACAGGATCATCAGCGCGCCGACGACCGCGATCACGATGCCCTGCGCGGCCGTGCCGCTGACCCCGAGCAGCAGCGCGACGAGGCCTCCGGCACCTGCCATCTGCGCCAAGAGGTAGAAGAACACCACCGTGAGGGTCGAGAGCGCCGCTGCCATGCGCACGGGCCGTTCCTTGAGCCGGAACGACAGCACGTCGGCCATCGTGAACCGACCGGTGTTGCGCAACAGCTCGGCGACGAGCAGCAGCGCGACGAGCCACGCGACGAGGAACCCGATCGAGTACAGGAAGCCGTCGTATCCGTTGAGCGCGATCGCACCGCAGATGCCGAGGAACGATGCCGCGGACAGGTAGTCGCCCGCGATGGCGGTCCCGTTCTGCGGGCCGGTGAACGACCGGCCGGCCGCGTAGTAGTCGGCCGCGGTCTTGTTGTTCCGCGACGCGCGGAACACGATGACGAGCGTCACGAGGACGAACAGCGCGAAGATCCCGATGTTGACCGCGGGTTCACCGATCTGCTCGGTGGCCGCCGCTGCGAGCGTCGCCCCCTCGGCGCGGGCGCTCATGCGAGCTCACCGCCGCCCAGCTCGCCGTCCTCGATCTTGGCCCGCAGCTCCTCTGCCACGGGGTCCTGCCGGTCGTTCGCCCACCGCGCGTAGATCATCGTGATCGCGAACGTCGAGACGAACTGCCCGAGCCCGAAGAGCAGCCCGACGGTGATGTTGCCCCAGACCTTCGTCGCCATGAAGCCGTGGGCGTAGTTCGCCAGCAGGACGTAGACGAAGTACCAGACGAGGAACAGCGCCGTCATCGGGAAGACGAAACGACGGAACCTGCTGCGTAGTGCTTGGAAGTCCGGGCTGTCCTGGACGACCTGGTAGGGCGTCCGGGGTGGTGGTTCGTTGAGCGTCTCGGACACGTGAGTCCCCTCCCGCACGGAAGGCAGCCTGATTGCCGCCGGCAGCGAGTGTGACGCAGAACACGTCATCCCGCCGGTCGACACACCGGACATTTCGGCGAAACGAATCGCTCAGGTCCCGAAAGAGTCGGGGCGCGGTTCGCGCTCGCGCGCCGCCCTCGAGAGCCCTCCGACGCGTGTCGGTGCCGCCTCGTGCCCGCTCGGCTCCGGTCAGCCGGTGCACTTCTTCTTTGCAACGGCCGCGAGCGTGTTCGCGGGCGGCGTCGTCTTGCACCACAGCGCGCCGGAGATCTCCGACGTCCACGACGTCACCTTGCCTGGCACCTTCGTCCAGATCCACGACCCCTGCAGGCAGGCGGGCTTGTAGTACGTGAAGCTGCCGCTCGCCTGTCGCGTGCCCTGGTAGAAGACTGACGTGCCTGGCTGGACGGTGTAGGTCTCGCTGACCGTGCTCGAGGTCGTCCTCGCGCCGCTCGCCTGCAACGACAGGCTCGTCTGGCCCTCCAGTCCACCGATCGGGAGGCTCGCGGAGACCTTGGCCGACGTGGTGAAGGTGACAGCCGCCGTCACTGTCGCGCTCACCGCCATCGTCTTCGTCCGCGATCCCGCCTTCGAGGTGTAGTTCTCAACCACGGCGTGATGGGTGAGCACGTACTTCTTCGTCACGGACGACCACTTCCAGTACGGCTTCGGCGCCGTGCCGCACTTGCGTCCGGGATCGGGTTCGAACCCGGTCCCCACGGCGGCCGACGGCCCGGCCGCGGCGAGTACGAGACCCAGACCCATGAGTAGTGAGGCGACGGCCCCCACGATGCGCTTCACCGGACATCCCTTCGTTGTCGCATGACTCGTACGCGAGCACGAGTAGGCGCTGTGCCTGTGCGACTGGGGCGAACCTTATCGCCGGAATGTCCCCTTCGCGGGCTTGCGTCCAAGGCGGTGACGCGCAACGTCAGTGGCCCGCCTCGTGCCAGCTCGCACCCACGCCGACGCTCACGTCGAGCGGCACGTCGAGCCGCCCGCCGGGCAGTCCCGCGTCCGCCTGCGCCATCTGCTCGCGCACGAGCTGCTCGACCTCGTCACGCTCACCTGGGGCGACCTCGAGGACGAGCTCGTCGTGCACCTGGAGCAGCATGCGCGACGTCAGCTCGCGACGACGCAGCTCACGGTCGACGCCCAGCATCGCGAGCTTGATGAGGTCCGCCGCGCTGCCCTGGATCGGCGCGTTGAGCGCCATGCGTTCCGCCGCCTCGCGCCGCTGCCGGTTGTCGCTCGTCAGGTCCGGCAGGTACCGGCGGCGGTCGAGCACCGTCGCGGTGTACCCCGTCGCCCGGGCGGTGCCGACCACGCCGGTCAGGTACTCGCGGACGCCGCCGAACCGCTCGAAGTAGTCCTTCATCAGCTCGGAGGCCTCGGAGACCTCGATCGAGAGCTGCTGCGAGAGGCCGTACGCCGAGAGCCCGTAGGCGAGCCCGTAGGACATCGCCTTGATCTTCGAGCGCTGCGCCGCGGTGACCGAGTCGGTCGGGACGCCGAACACGCGAGACCCGACATAGCTGTGCAGGTCCTCGCCCGAGCGGAACGCCTCGATCAGGCCCTCGTCCCCGGACAGGTGGGCCATGATCCGCATCTCGATCTGCGAGTAGTCCGCCGTCAGGAGCGACTCGAAGCCCGGACCGACCACGAACGCGCGGCGGATCTGGCGGCCGGCGTCCGTGCGGATCGGGATGTTCTGCAGGTTCGGGTCGGTCGAGGACAGCCGGCCTGTCGCCGCGATGGTCTGCTGGAAGGTCGTGTGGATCCGCCCGTCCGGCGCGATCGACCGCTGCAGGCCCTCGACCGTCTGCCGCAGCCGGATCGCGTCCCGGTGCGCCAGCAGGTGCTCGAGGAACGGGTGCTGCGTCCGCGCGAACAGGTCCGTCAGGGCGGCCGCGTCCGTCGTGTAGCCCGTCTTGATGCGCTTGGTCTTCGGCATCTGCAGCTGGTCGAACAGGACCTCCTGCAGCTGCTTGGGCGAACCCAGGTTCACCTCGCGTCCGATCACCGCGAACGCCTCGTCGGCCGCGCGCGTGACCTCGCCGTCGAACGATCGCTCGAGCTCACGCAACCTCGTCGCGTCCACGGCGATACCCGTGGCTTCGACGCGCACGAGCACGTCCTGCAGCGGGAGCTCGAGGTCGGCCAGCAGATGCGTCGCGCCGCGGTCCGCCACCTCCGAGTCGAGCACGTCCGCGAGATCACGGACCGCCGCCGCGCGCACAGCGGCACGGCGGTCCTCGCCCGTCCCGTCGAGCTCGAGGTCGAGCGCGCCCTGCCCGCCGTCGCCGGCGTCGTCCTCGCCGAGCTCGCGGTGCAGATAGCCGATCGCGAGGTCGGGCAGGTCGTACGCACGGCGGTCGGGCTGGCACAGGTAGGCCGCGAGCTCGGTGTCGCTGACGACGCCTGCCAGCGACAAGCCACGGCCTCGCAACGCGTGCGCCGCGACCTTCGCGCCGTGGACGACCTTCGGGGCGCGGGCGTCCGCGAGCCACGCCGCCAGAGCCTGCTCGTCGACCGGGGCCACCTGCGCGAGGTCGACCACGACTGCGCGTCCCTCCGCATCGGCGACCGCGAGACCCCAGGCGTCGCCGCCCGCGGGCGCACCGCTGCCGCGCACGTCGAGTCCCAGCACGACGCCCGACCGGGCCTCGAGCCACGCACCGAGCGCGCCCTCGTCGAGCTCGTCG
Organism: Cellulomonas sp. A375-1; assembly: GCF_001040865.1. NCBI lineage: Bacteria > Bacillati > Actinomycetota > Actinomycetes > Micrococcales > Cellulomonadaceae > Cellulomonas > Cellulomonas sp. A375-1. Next base: position 92,878 of record NZ_LFKW01000031.1, read on the forward strand.
AGCTCGAGTGCAGCAGCGGCGACGGCGACGGCCGCCACGCTCGACTCGTCGGGCAGCATCGCGAAGAGGCGGTCGCGCAACGTGCGGAACTCGAGCTCGTCCAGGATCGTGTGCAGAGCCTGGCGGTCCCACTCGCGCGCCTCGAGGTCCTCGGGGCCCATCGGCAGCTCGAGGTCCGTCACGAGCTGGTTGAGCTCGCGGTTGAGCTGGACCTGCGCGAGGTTCTCGCGCAACGACTCCCCCGCCTTGCCCGTGATCCCGTCCGCGGCGGCGACCACGCCCTCGAGGTCGCCGTACTGCGTGAGCCACTTCGCGGCCGTCTTCGGACCGACGCCCGGCACGCCGGGCAGGTTGTCCGACGTCTCGCCGACGAGCGCGGCCAGGTCGCTGTACCGCTCCGGGGGCACGCCGTACTTGGCGCTGACCGCCTCGGGCGTCATCCGGGCGAGCTCCGAGACTCCGCGCACGGGGTACAGCACCGTGACGTCGTCGCGCACGAGCTGGAACGAGTCGCGGTCGCCCGAGCAGATCAGCACCTGCATGCCCTGCGCGCGCGCCTGTGTCGTGAGGGTCGCGAGCACGTCGTCCGCCTCGAACCGCTCCTTGGTGATGACCGGGATGTGCAGGGGTTCGAGCACGCGCCGGATCACGTCGACCTGACCGCGGAACGGCTCAGGCGTCGCGTCGCGCGTGCCCTTGTACGCCTCGTAGCGCTCGGTGCGGAACGTCGTCCGCCCCAGGTCGAACGCCACCGCGACGTGGGTGGGCTGCTCGTCGCGCAGCAGGTTGGCGAGCATCGACGTGAAGCCGAACACGGCGTTCGTCGGCTGGCCCGACGAGGTCGCGAAGTTCTCCACAGGAAGGGCGAAGAACGCGCGGTACGCCATCGAGTGGCCGTCGATCAGGAGAAGACGTGCGGGTCCGGCGGGACGTGCGGCTGGCTGTTCGTCGCTCACGGGTGTCAACCTATCTGCCATGTCCGACACACCCGTGCTCACGTCCGACCCCCGCCTCGACGAGCGGGGCACCCTGATCGAACGCCTGGGGATCGTCGTGAGCGAGCTCAGCGCCGAGCACGCGGTGGCCACGATGCCCGTCGCGGGGAACACGCAGCCGTTCGGTCTCCTGCACGGCGGCGCGACGGCCGCGCTCGCGGAGACGCTGGGCTCCTATGCCGCGGTCGTGCACGCCGGGCCCGGCAGGACGGCCGTCGGGATCGAGCTGAACGCCACGCACCACCGCTCGGCGCGCCAGGGCGTCGTCACCGGTACGGCGAAGGCCGTGCACCTGGGGCGCAGCCTCGCGGCCTACGAGGTGGTGATCGAGGACGAGTCCGGGAGGCGCCTGTGCACCGCCCGGTTGACCTGCATGATCATCGACGCCCTGTGATCGGGACCGGACGGACCGCCGTGGAGACCGCGCGGTCGATGCGCATGCCGAGGCTCGCGGACTGCTCCGGATCGGCCGGCTGACGCGCGGCGCGCGCCTGCCGACGACGCGCGATGAGGTCCTCGAGCCCACGGGACGAGGGCCGACGCGACGCGACGACCGTCGCGCCGTGGTCGTGGAGCAGCCGCCGCTGGAGCGCCGCCGTCCCCGCGACCCGGAACGCCGCGGCAGGTGCGAAGCCGAGCCGCGCGAGGAAACGCTGCATGCCACGCGCACCCGGTAGCGGCGCGGCATAGACCTCCGCCGCGCCGTTCTGCTCGGCCACCGCGGCGGCGTGCGCCAGGAGCGTGTGCCCGAGTCCCCGCCGGCGCGCGGTGTTCATCACGTAGATCGCCTCGAGGGCGAGCGAGGTCGAGTCCGCGAAGAGGCTCGGACCCACCAGGCGACCGAGCAGGAGACCTGCCGGCTGGTCGTCGATGGTCCCGACGAGGACGATGCCGCCCTCGACTGCCAGGAGCGCTCCCAGCTGGCGGGCCAGGCGGTCCGTGGCGTCGGTGCAGAGCTGGGCGCCGGTCCCCGCCTCCTTGCGCGCCTCGAGGCACAGGTGGACCAGGTCGTCGAGGTCTTCGGGCAGCGCAGCGCGTGCTTGCACTCCGGGACGCACGTTGGTCTACCTCCGGCGGATGAGGGGGCTCCGGACTCCGGCACCCCTCGCTGCCCACGACGGCGCCGACGTCGATCATGGCCCACACCTGGTCGCTGTGCCTAGTCCCGCCCAGCGAACCCTCACGCCACGCGCCGACGACACGCCGGGCATGGGTACGATCCCGGCGAGTCTGTGACATCACCCGTCTGCGCGTCCGATCGTGCGACACGCAACGAACCACTGGGCAACCCGAAACGAGACCGACACAATCAGTCCCTAACGTCGGCCGGGCTCGCGTCCGTACCGACCGGTAGCCCGCTTGGTGAACGCCCGGACGCAGTGTCGCGTCCGGGCGTCGCCCCCGGCACATGGCGCGTCGACAGCACGAAGACGAACTGACACGCAGGACCACCGCCTGACCCCCGGGACGGTGTTGCGAGCACAGGACGGAGGTCCTCGGTGAGCGCTCTCGCCCATCCAGGACGAGCACCGGGCAGGAACCGACGCGAACGATCGGCGTCACCACGGACACGCACGCTCACGGGCGTCCTCACGCTGGTGGCCACGGCGGTTCTGGCCGTGGTCCTGCAGGCGTGGCCCGCGGCGGCGAGCGCGCAGCCGTGCGTTCCCGACGCGTCGACGGGGTGCGTGGTCGGCACGATCAAGACGGCGGACGGACAGCCCGCGGCCGGGGTCGCACTGAGCGTCGACGGCGCCGGTGGTGCCTCCGCGGCTACGACCGGTGACGACGGCACGTGGGCGGTCCCGGTGACCGTGGCCGGCGAGTACACCGTCACGATCGACCCCGCGACGCTCCCCGAGGGCGAGCAGCTGCGCGACCCCACGGCCACGTCGCGGACCGTCAAGGTGCTGCTGAACTCCCAGTCACGCGTGCTCTTCGCACTCGGCGCGCCGACGACCGGCACGCCGACCGAGCAACCCGAACCGGGTGCGACGTCCGCGCCGCCCGCCGACAAGCCGGGCAGCGACGCGTCCTCGGGTGCTGGCGGAATCTCGGGCAAGCGCGTCGCCCAGCAGCTCGCGAACGGGCTCGTCTTCGGCCTGCTGCTCGCGCTGGCGTCGGTGGGTCTGTCCCTCATCTACGGGACGACCGGGCTCTCCAGCTTCGCGCACGGCGAGCAGGTCACGCTGGGCGCGATCCTCGCCTACTTCTTCGTGCAGGTCGTCGGCATGGACCTGTGGCTCGCGGCCGTCCTCGCCACGCTGCTCGGCGCGGCCTCGGGCTGGCTGCAGGACGCGGGCATCTGGCGTCCGCTGCGCCGGCGCCGGGTGGGCCTGACCCAGCAGATGATCGTGACCATCGGTCTGTCGATGGTCCTGCAGTACCTGTTCCAGTTCCTCCTGGGCGGCGGCAGGCTACGCATCGACACGAGCAACCCGAAGCCGGTCTCGCTCGGCCCCGTGACGCTCACGGTGCAGAGCCTGCTCTCGGCGGGCATCGCGGCCGTCGTGCTCGCGGGCGCCGCGGCGTTCCTGCTCTACACACGCACGGGCCGGGCCACGCGGGCGGTCTCCGACAACCCCGCGCTCGCCGCTGCCTCCGGCATCGGAGTGGAACGCGTGATCCGGATCGTGTGGACCGGAGCGGCCGGCCTGGCGGCCCTCGGCGGCGTCCTCGTCGGCCTCTACTTCCAGTCCACCGCCTGGAACATGGGAGGCACCGTCCTGCTCCTGATGTTCGCGGCCGTGACCCTCGGCGGTCTGGGCACCGCGTGGGGTGCGCTCGCCGGCTCGCTCGTGATCGGCGTCGTCGCCGAGATGTCGAGCCTCGTCATCCCGTCGGACATGAAGTACGCCGGCGCGCTGCTCATCCTCATCCTCGTCCTCCTCGTGCGACCGCAGGGCATCCTCGGTCGCCGGGACCGGATCGGCTGAGGCCAGGAGGGACACCATGGACTGGACCAGGATCCTCATCAACGTCGCCGGCGAGGCGTTCGCGCCCGCCACGGCGGCCTACGCCCTCGCGGCGATCGGCCTCAACATCCACTTCGGCATGACCGGGCTGCTCAACTTCGGCCAGGCGGGCTTCATGCTGCTCGGCGCCTACGCCTACGCGATCACCGCGATCGCCGGCTGGCCGTTCTTCGCGTCGGTGATCGCCGCGATGGTCGCGGCCGTCCTCTTCGGGATCCTGCTCGGCATCCCGACGCTGAAGCTCCGCGGCGACTACCTGTCGATCGTCACGATCGCGGCGGCCGAGATCGTCCGCATCATCAGCAGATCCACGTCGCTGACGTGGCTCACTGGCGGCAACTCCGGACTGTCCGGCGGCGACGGGTACAAGTCGTCGTTCGAGTCGTTGTGCCCGTTCCCGGACGGCACGACGACGATCTGGCTCTGGACGTACCCGAACTGCACGTCCAGCTCGTGGTGGCTGCGGCTCGTCGCCTGGGTCGCGGTCGCGATCGGGTGCGTGCTCGTGTGGCGCTGGATGCGCAGCCCGTGGGGCCGCGTGCTCAAGGGCGTGCGCGAGGACGAGGACGCGGTGCGCGCTCTCGGCAAGAACGTCTACGGCTACAAGATGCAGGCGCTCGTCCTCGGCGGCATCGGCGGTGCGATCGCGGGCATCTTCTACACGTTGCCGACCTCGGTCCAGGCGGATGCCATGGGCCGCACGATGACCTTCAACATCTGGACGATCCTGCTTCTCGGCGGAGCCGCGACCGTGTTCGGACCGGTGCTCGGGTCGATCCTGCTGTGGACCGTGTTCATGCTCGTGAAGAGCGTGCTGCGCGACGCCGAGCTGTCGTTCATCTCCAGCACGCAGTCCGAGGCGTTCTCGTGGATGCTCGTCGGCCTGACCCTCATGCTCCTCGTGATCTTCCGGCCACAAGGAATCCTCGGCGACAAGAAGGAGCTGGCGATCGATGTCCGCTGAGACTCCCCCGAACCCCGCGCCCCGCGGTGACGGCGACGCGCCGGCCCCGCCGCGCGAGCGCATCGCCCGGGAGCTGGCGGATGTGCCTCGCCTGCCCGGCGCGCCGAAGCCCGACCCGATCATCGTCGCCTCCGGCGTCCGCCGGACCTTCGGCGGCATCCACGCGGTCGACGTCGAGCACCTCGAGGTGCAGCGCGGCGCGATCACGGCGCTGATCGGCCCGAACGGCGCGGGCAAGACCACGCTGTTCAACCTGCTGACGGGCTTCGACCGCGCCGACGTCGGCGAGTGGTCCTTCGAGGGCCAGCCGGTCCACGGGCGGACCGCGGCCCGCATGGCGGCGGCCGGGATGGTCCGCACGTTCCAGCTCACCAAGGCGCTGTCGCGCATGACCGTGATCGACAACATGCGCCTCGGTGCCACGGCCCAGCGCGGCGAGAACGTCCTGGCGTCGCTGCTCCCCACGCTCTGGCGGGGCCAGGAGGCCGACATCACGGCCCGTGCCTACGAGCTGCTCGAGCGCTTCAAGCTCGACACCAAGGCGGACGACTTCGCCGGCAGCCTGTCCGGTGGTCAGCGCAAGCTCCTCGAGATGGCGCGCGCCCTGATGACCAGGCCCACCATGGTGATGCTCGACGAGCCCATGGCCGGGGTGAACCCCGCGCTCACGCAGTCGCTCCTGGGTCACATCCAGGGCCTGCGCGACGAGGGGATGACCGTCCTGTTCGTCGAGCACGACATGCACATGGTCCGGCACATCTCCGACTGGGTCGTCGTCATGGCCGAGGGCCGCATCGTCGCCGAGGGGCCGCCCGAGACGATCATGCAGGACCAGGCCGTCGTCGACGCCTACCTGGGCGCGCACCACGACACGGACCTGGGCGACGACGCGTTGCTCGTCGACGACGTGGTCGAGCAGTACGAGGCAGAGGCCGAGGCCGAGGAGGCGACGCAGTGACCACGCAGACCACGTCACCGGACGTGCACCGCGGCGCACCGGACGGCGAGCCGCTGCTCGACGCGGTCGACCTGTACGCCGGCTACCTGCCGGGCGTCGACATCCTCAACGGCTGCAACCTCGTGCTGCACCCGGGCGAGCTCGTGGGGATCATCGGCCCCAACGGCGCGGGCAAGTCCACGCTGCTGAAGGCGCTGTTCGGGCTCGTGCCGATCCGCGAGGGCACGGTGACGCTCGGCGGAGACGAGATCACCAACCAGCGCGCCGACAAGCTCGTGCGCCGCGGCGTCGGCTTCGTCCCCCAGACGAACAACGTGTTCCCCTCGCTGACCATCGAGGAGAACCTGCAGATGGGGATCTTCCAGGACCACAAGCGGTTCGCGGAACGCTTCGAGTTCGTCACCGACATCTTCCCGGCCCTGGCCGAGCGCCGTCGGCAGCGTGCCGGCTCGCTGTCCGGGGGCGAGCGGCAGATGGTGGCCATGGGCCGCGCGCTCATGATGGAGCCGTCCGTGCTGCTGCTCGACGAGCCGTCGGCCGGGCTCTCCCCGGTCCGGCAGGACGAGGCGTTCCTGCGCACCCGCAAGATCAACAAGGCCGGGGTGTCGATCGTCATCGTCGAGCAGAACGCGCGGCGGTGCCTGCAGATCTGCGACCGCGCGTACGTGCTGGACCAGGGCCGCAACGCCTACTCCGGCCCCGGCCGCGAGCTCATGCACGACCCGAAGGTCATCCAGCTCTACCTCGGCACCCTCGCGACCGATGTCGAGGCCGCCGCCAAGGACACGACGACGGACTGACCTCCCGCCGAGAGACGCGAGGGGCTCGGGCAGCTGCGGCCGCCCGAGCCCCTTCGTCGTCCCCAGCGCGTTCGCCGTCGCCCGGCCGGCCG
>NZ_LFKW01000031.1:99795-103494 GCF_001040865.1 Cellulomonas sp. A375-1
CACGGCCTTCTGCCAGGTGTAGGTGTTGTCGTCGTTGTACTGGAAGATCCCGATGAACGCCGACGACGGGTCGTTGTCGGCGTTGAACGGGCCAGCACCGGAGACAGCCTTGTAGTCGATGTCCTCACCTGCAGTGATCAGGTCGGCACACTCCTTGAAGCCCTCGCACTCCGTGCCGCCGTCCGCACCCGAGACAGCCGCCATGTTCTTCTGGATCGTGGCACCGTCGACGCCGCCTCCCTTGAGCGCGGCGAGAGCGATCAGGATGGCCGCGTCGTACGACTCCGGGCCGTAGGCGTAGTCCTTCAGGGCCGGGTCGACGGACAGCATGCGGTCCTTGAAGGCCTCGTCCGGGTAGGCGCCGGGGGTGGTTCCCTGCGTCTTCCACGCTGCGAGCGTGCCTGCCTCGAAGTCCTTCGAGTAGTCGGCCGTGTTGCCGTCGACCATGTAGACGCGACCGGTGAAGCCCGCCGCGACGAGCTCGGGGATGATCGACTTGGTCTGCTCGAACGCGATGATCGCAATCGCCTCGGGCGCGCCGCCACCGTTCGACGTCATGACGCCCGCGACCGGGTCCGCGAACGACGAGGCCGTCGGGTCGAACTCCTCGGTCTTGTTGCCGTAGGTGATCGTGCCGCCGGCTCCCTCGACCGTCGCCTTCACGACGTCGCGCAGCGAGGTGCCGTACTCCTCGTTGAAGACGAGGACGCCGAGCTTCTCGACACCGTCCTCGAGGATGAGGTTGCCGAGCGCCGAGCCCTGGACGGTGTCCGGCGGCGCGGTACGGAAGTAGAACGGGCTGTAGCCGGACAGGCTCGTCGCCGTGTTGGCGGGCGAGACCATCACGACATTCGCATTCGTGATGTCGTCGACGACCAGCTGCGTGACCGACGACGAGGCAGCACCGATGACGGCCTGGACGCCCTGGCTCTGCAGGTCGGTCCAGGACTGCGGAGCGACGTCGGCGTGGTCGGCATCCGAGGAGTCGGCGTGCTTGACGACGACGTCCTTCCCGTTGATGCCGCCGTTCTCGTTGATCTCCTTGACCGCCAGGTCGACGCCGGCGATCTCGGGCGGGCCGAGGAACGCGAGCGAGCCGGTCTGGGGCAGGAGGGTGCCGATGGTCAGCGCACCGCTCGTGTCGCCGCCCGAGCCGGCGTCCTTCGTCGTGGCGGCTGCTCCGGGCGTCTCGTCGTCGGACGAGCCACTGTTGCCGCAGGCGGTCAGGACCAGCGCGACAGCACCGGCCAGAGCTGCGGCCTTCATCGCGTGATGAGAACGAACCATGGGCGTTCAACCTCTCCGTGAGGAATGCGTCCCGGGGCCCGAAGGCATCGGTCCCCGTGCAACGTGACGCGACGGTAACCATCGTTTGTATCCGGGATGTATCCGCCAAGATTGCGCGCTGCTTCGTTGCCAACCTGTGATGAAACCGCTCACCCGAAAGGGCCTGTTCGCTTGCTGAGACGTGTGCTCTCGGCCCTGGAGACGGTTCGGGGCGCCTCAGGGCGCTCGTCGGGCGACAATCGGCGGATGCGGCTGGTGACCTTCAACGTGCAGCACGGCCGGACGCTGGACTCGCGTCGGGTCGACGTGAGTCGCTTCGCGGACGCGATCCGGGCGCTCGACGCGGACGTCCTCGCGCTGCAAGAGGTCGACCACCGCCAGCTCCGCTCCGGGCGTGCGGACCTCACCGCAGTCGCGGCCGACGCGATGGGCGCGCGCGACGCGCGGCTGTCGGTGACGCTGCGCGGTCCGGTGGGGCTGTGGCGTGAAGGACGGTACGACGAACCCAGCGCGGCACCGCCTCCCGGTGCGGCATACGGGGTGGCGCTGCTCTCGCGCTACCCCGCCACGGCGTGGCGCACGGTGCGGCTCCCCCGGCGACGCGGCGTCGTCTGGGCGCACCGCTCGGGCCGGCGGCTGCCCCGACCGCTGCACGACCACCCTCGCGCCGCGATCGTCGCGCAGCTCGCCACACCGGACGGCCCGCTGACCGTCGTCTGCACGCACCTGTCGTTCCTGTCGGGTCAGAACGCGGTCCAGGCGCGCCACCTCGTCGAGGCCGTCGCCGACCTGCCGCGGCCGCTCGTCCTCATGGGCGACCTCAACCTCGGGCCGACGACTGCCGCGCGCACGACCGGGATGTCGTCCCTTGCCGACGCGCCGACCTACCCCGTGCACGCGCCGACCGCACAGATCGACCACGTGCTCGGCGACGGGCACGTGGTCGCGACCGGTCCGGCCCGAGCGGTGGACACCGGGGTGTCCGACCACCGCGCGCTCGTCGTCCACGTCACGCTCGCGCCGGGTGCGGCCACGCACGACTGAGCCCCCGCCCGCGCCCGGTCGTGGACCGGTGCGGACGGGGGCTCAGGAGCCGTGGGGCTCGGGTCTCAGGAACCGCCACCGATCTGCTCGATCACGGCGTCGGCGACCTCGCGCATCGTCAGGCGACGATCCATCGACGTCTTCTGGATCCACCGGAACGACTCGGGCTCGGTCATGCCCTTGGTCATCAGCAGACCCTTCGCGCGGTCGACGCGCTTGCGGGTCTCGAACCGCTCGGAGAGGTCGGCGACCTCCGACTCGAGCGCGCTGATCTGCGCGTACCGCGAGATCGCGATCTCGACGGCCGGCAGCAGGTCCGCCGGGGAGAACGGCTTGACGACGTACGCCATCGCGCCGGCGTCCCGCGCACGCTCGACCAGCTCGGTCTGCGAGAACGCCGTCAGCAGGACGACCGGGGCGACGTGCTCCTTCGCGATGCGCTCGGCCGCGGAGATCCCGTCGAGCACCGGCATCTTGACGTCCATGACGACGACGTCGGGCTTGAGCTCGACGGCCAGGGCGACCGCCTGCTCGCCGTCTCCCGCTTCACCGACCACGTCGAAGCCCGCGTCGCGGAGCGTCTCGACGACGTCCATACGGATCAGGGCCTCGTCCTCGGCGACGACGGCACGCCGAGCCTTGCGCCCGCTCGACGGCGCGCTGGAGGCCGTTGCGGGCAGGTCCAGGTCTTCGGGAGTTGCCTGGACAGGATCGGGGGTGGCGTCCTTGGTCACGGACACAGCGTAGTGGCCCGCTGCCTCGTCGCACGGCCTGCGCGCCGTGTGAGCCCGTTCACGCCCCGACGAGCACCCGGCACGCGCGGGTGCGTCGATATGCTGTTCCGCGGCCCCGATAGCCCAACCGGCAGAGGCGTTCGGCTCAAACCCGATCCAGTGTGGGTTCGAATCCCACTCGGGGCACCGTGGGAAGTTGTGCTGACCTGCAAGGACGCGCGTGGGAGCACCCTTCGGGCCAGGACGCGGCGTCCCGGTCCAGGTGATGCACGCTCGATCATCACGGAACGACGTCCGACGGCTCGCGCGGCACACCCGCGGCCGCGAGGGCTGCGTCGACCTGTGCCTGGACGCGCCGCGCGGAACGGCGGTGCAACCAGCGGACCAGGACGGCACCAGAGACGACGACGAGCACCAGCACGAGCTGCGACCAGGGCGGCGTCCACACCGTGACCGAGACCGACGTCCGCTCGAGCGCGACCTCGACGACGTCCTCCCCCACGACGAGCGGCGTGACGTCGATCCCGCCGTCCGCCCGGACCAACGGCCACGCCGACAGGGTCGTCTCCACGACGGCCGAGCGATCGGGCAGCACCTCACGGATCTCGGTCACGGCCTCGGCGCTGCCGACGCC
>NZ_LFKW01000032.1:0-29603 GCF_001040865.1 Cellulomonas sp. A375-1
CGTGGCCCGGGCGCGGGCCCGAGTCGAGGCGGATCCGCAGCGGACGCCCGGCGACGCGCGCACGCGAGAGCCGGTCGACGACCTCGGGGGACAGGCCCCCGGGGATGTCGACGAGCGAGAAGCTCGCGAAGATGTCGATCTTGCCGACGTCGGCGCCCGTCAGACCGCCCTCACCCGTCAGCGCACCGACGAGCGCGCCCGGCTGCAGGCCGTCACGGTGACCGACCGCGACGCGCCAGCGCGGCGGGCCGCCGGCGATGTGGGTGTTGGTGCGCCGGCGCTCGTGGCCGCCCTGGCCGTCGCGCAGGTGGGCACCGGTCCGCGCGGGCCGCTCGGGCGTCAGCGCCGCCCGGGAGAGCGCGTCGTCCAGGTCGTCGGTCGAACCCGGTCCCTCGTCGCCGACGGCCAGCGCCAGCACGGTGGCCAGGAGCTCACGGACGTCGACGGAGTCGTCGGCGGCCAGGTGCGCGTTCACGGCGTCGCGGTACACCGAGAGCCGCCCGGCCTCGATGCGCTGCGGCACGCGCTCGAGCAGCGACCGGACCTTGTGGGCGCTCACCTCGGCGGGCGACGGGATCGTCACCTGCTCGAGGCTGGTGCGCGTCGTGCGCTCGATGACGCGCAGCCGCGACTGCTCCGACGGCGTGACGAACGTCAGCGCCACGCCGTCGCGACCGGCGCGGCCCGTGCGGCCGATGCGGTGCACGTAGGTCTCGGGCTCGCGCGGGACGTCGAAGTTCACGACGAGCCCGATCCGCTCGACGTCCAGGCCACGCGCCGCGACGTCGGTGGCGACGAGCACGTCGAGCGCACCCCCGCGCAGGCGCTCCACGATCTTCTCGCGGTCGCCCTGGGCGACGTCGCCGGAGATGAACGCGGCCGAGATGCCGCGCTCGACGAGCGCGCTGCCGAGCTCCTCGGCGGCGCCGCGCGTGCGGACGAACACGATCGCCGCGTCGGCCGGGCTGACCGCGAGGACCCGCGCCAGCGCGCCGGCCTTGTGGCGATGGGGGACCACGGCGTACGTCTGCTGGACCGTCGTGACGGTCGAGGACTGACGCGCGACCGTGACCTCGACCGGGTTGACCATGTGCTCGTCGGCGACGCGGCGGATGGGTGCGGGCATCGTGGCGGAGAAGAGCGCGACCTGACGCTTGCGGGGCGCACGCTCGAGGATCTTGTCGACGTCCTCGGCGAAGCCCATGCGGAGCATCTCGTCGGCCTCGTCGAGCACCATGAAGCGCACCTGGTCGAGCTTGAGGGAGCCCCGCTCGAGGTGGTCGATCACGCGGCCGGGGGTCCCGACGACGACCTGCGCGCCCCGCTGCAGCGTGCGCTGCTGCGGCAGGAACGGCGAGCCGCCGTACACGGGGACGACGGTGATGCCGGGCAGGTGCCGGGCGAAGGACGCGATCGCGTCGGAGACCTGCATCGCGAGCTCGCGCGTCGGGGCCAGGACGATGGCCTGGACCGCACGGAGCTCGGGGTCGACCGCGGCGAGCAGGGGGAGGCCGAACGCCGCGGTCTTGCCGGTGCCCGTCTGGGCGACGCCCAGCAGGTCGCGGCCGTCCAGCAGCGCCGGCACCGCGCGCTCCTGGATCGCCGAGGGCGTGGTGAAGCCGAGGTCGGCCACCGCGCGCCGCAGCGCGTCGGGCAGACCGAGGTGGTCGAAGGTCAGGGCGGGCGCCTCGGCGGGCGTCTCGGAGGTCGTGGGGGCGTGCGAGGGCGCAGTGGTGCCCGTGGGCAGCGACATGTGGGGCCGTTCCGGTCGAGGGAGGACTGAACCGGCGCCCGGGTGGCGCACGGCTGTCGCAGCCCCGACACAGGGCACCGAGAACCGGTGCCACTCGCACACGAGACGCCCGCTCCACCGGTTCACCGGCGGCGGGCGTCATCACCTTGCTCACATCTGGGGGACGCGACGAACTCCGCGATCGAACCGATCCTACCGGCCAGGGCCGCGTCTGGCACAGAAGCGGCGGGACCGCCCCGCGTGAGTTCGGGCACAGCGTCCGCTCGCCGCCCGGTCGCAGCGGGCGGTCACAGCCCGCGCGCGGGCCCCTCGATCGCGGGGCACGCGTTCATGACGACGTCGAGCCCCGCGGCCGCGGCACGTGCCGCGGCGTCCTCGTCGATCACGTCGAGCTGCAGCCAGACGGCGCGCGCGCCGCGCGCGACCGCCTCGTCGACGACCGCGCCAGCCAGGCGGGAGTTCACGAAGACGTCGACGACGTCGACCTCGCCAGGCACGTCGGCGAGGGTCGCGTACCCCTGCGCGCCGTGCACGGCCTCGGCATCGGGGTGCACGGGCACGATCGTCTGACCGATCCGCTGCAGGTACGCCGCCACTCCGTGCGCGGCACGCGAGGTGTTGTTCGACAGCCCGACGACCGCCCATCGCCCGGGAGTGCGCAGGAGCCGGTCGACGACCGCGGGATCGTTGGTGTGCACGTCGTCAGCCTCGCACGGTCGCCTCACGTCCGCGCGGTACGTCCGTGCACGTCACACGGGCCGCATAGGATCGGCGCGCAGAACGACGAGTCGACGGGAGAGTGCGCGGGAGTGACCGAGCAGGCGCAGCAGCCAGTCCGTGGCGACCACCAGCCGCCGGTCAGCACGCGCATCCTGACGGTGCCGAACGCGATCAGCTTCGTCCGGCTCCTGCTGGTCCCGGTCTTCGCGGTGCTCATCGCGACCGGTCAGGACGGGTGGGCGGTGCTCGTGCTCGGCGTCTCCGGCGCGAGCGACTGGCTCGACGGCGTGCTCGCCCGGCGGCTCGGCCAGGTCACGCGTCTGGGACAGCTGCTCGACCCGGCGGCGGACCGGCTGTTCATCGCCGTCACGCTCGTCGGCCTCGTGTGGCGGGGTGTCGTCCCGCTGTGGTTGCTCGTCGTGATCCTCGCGCGTGAGGTCGTGCTGGGCGTGATGCTCATCGTCCTCGGCCGCGCCGGGTTCCCCCCGCCGCAGGTCCACCTGGCCGGCAAGGCCGGCACGTTCGCGCTGCTCTACGCGTTCCCGCTGCTGCTGATCGCCGCGTGGGAGTCGTGGGTCGGCACGGTCGCGGAGGTCGCCGGCTGGGCGTTCGCGTTGTGGGGTGTGGGCCTCTACTGGTTCGCCGGTGCGCTGTACCTCCTGCAGGCACGGCGCCTCCTGCGCGGCCGCGACGCCACGAGTCCCGCACCCGGGTCCCGAGGGCCCGACGCGGGCGACGAGCCGGGCGGAGCCCCCGCATGACGACGCGGCACTCGACGCCGGACACCGAGCCGCGTCGGCCCGACGCCTCGATGACGCTCCTCAACGAGGTCTACAGCACGTCTCTCGACGAGGGGTACACGCTCGTCGCCCAGCGCCGGGCCTCGGGGCAGGCGGTGCCCCCCGGTGCGCGGCGTCGAGGGCTGACCCTGCTCGTCGCCGTCGCGGTGGGTCTGGCCTGCTCGGCGGCGGCGATCGCGCTGCACCAGCCCACCGCGGCCGCGCAGCAGGCGCGCGAGCTGCTCGAGTCGAGCATCGGCGAGCGCAACGACGAGGCCGTCGCCCTGCAGGACGAGGCCGCTGAGCTCAGCGCGCACATCGCCGCGCTCCAGTCCGCGCTCGTCGGCTCCGGCAGCACACAGCTGCAGCAGCTGGCCGCGGCGGGCGCGGTGGAGGCCGGTCAGACGGCCGTGAGCGGGCCCGGTCTGCGGGTCGAGCTGTCCGACGCGCCGACCGCGGAGACCGACGCGTCCGACGACGACTCACGTGTCCAGGACGTCGACCTGCAGATCGTCGTGAACGGGCTGTGGGCGGCGGGTGCGGAGGCCGTCGCGATCAACGACCAGCGGATCACGGCGACCACGGCGATCCGCAGCGCGGGCAGTGCCGTGCTCGTGGACCTCGTGCCGCTGTCCGGGCCCTACCGGGTCGAGGCGCTCGGGAACCCCGTCACGCTGCAGACCGGGCTCGCGCAGGGCACGGCCGGGCAGCTCCTGGCGGCGCTGAGCTCCAACTACGGCATCGGCGTCGACATCTCACGGCAGGACGCGCTCGCGCTGCCCGGCGTCGGGCAGGTGACGCTCCGGCACGCGAGCGTCCCGGACGCCCAGCTGCCCGATGCGCTGCAGCCCACGCCCGAGGCGCCCCCCACCGATCCGACCACCACGTCCACGCAGAACCGCTCGCCGTTCAGCCAGGTCGGCGCGGCACCGTCGAACGCGGCCGTCCCGATCGCCGCCACCGGATCGGCGGTTTCGTCGGCTGCCGCACGTGTGGCAGTGTCGGCGCAGCACGCGTCCACGGCCCGCTCGCCCGGGACCGCGGCGAAGTCAGGGGAGGACCGCCAGTGATCGCCGTCATCGGGCTCGTCGTCGGCGTGGTCGCCGGTCTGGTCCTGCAGCCGACCGTGCCCGCCGAGCTGCAGCCGTACCTGCCGATCGCGGTCGTCGCGGCGCTGGACGCGATCTTCGGCGGCGTGCGCGCGATGCTCGACGGCATCTTCGACGACCGTGTCTTCCTCATCTCGTTCCTGTCGAACGTGATCGTCGCGGCGCTCATCGTCTTCCTCGGCGACCAGCTCGGGGTCGGCAGCCAGCTGTCGACCGCCGTCGTCGTGGTCCTCGGGATCCGCATCTTCTCGAACGCCGCGTCGATCCGACGGCACCTGTTCAAGGCCTGACGATGACCGACGACCGCGACTCGACCCCCGACGAGCACGGCACCGGTCTGCCTGTCGGGGACCTCGACGACGCGTCCGACGGCGTCCACGACGACGACGCCGCTCGGGAAGGCGCCGCTCGGGATGACACCGCTGGGCCGGACGGCGCTCGAGACGACACGGTCCGGGACGACGCCGCGCAGGACGAGGACGACGGTGAGGCGGGCTCCGTCGACGTCGACGTGACGCCCGACGACGACGCGACGTCCGACGAGGAGATCCCCCCGGACAGCGATGCGGAGGGGCCCGGTGAGGCTGCCCTCGCGGACGCGGGACCGCTCGTGCCCCAGATCTTCGTGCCCGTCGACGACGAAGGAGCTGGCGCGGACGGCACGCGTCGAGACGATGAGCGGGACGCCGACGACGTCCGGATGGACGACGACGCCTGGAACGACGCGATGAGCCGCTCGGTCGACCCGGTCGCGCACGAGCTGGACGTCGAGACGCGCGCGATCGCGCTGGTCGCCCTCGGCGAGCCCCGCCCGGAGACCGCGTCGGAAGCGGAGCCCGGTGCGCGCGCGGTCGACGACGACCCCGGTTCGGCCGACGAGCCCACCGAGGGCGACGACGCGACGGGGGAGGGCGACGCCCCCGCCACGAGCGGTGAGCAGAGCGGCTGGGCGCTGCTCGCTCGTGCCATGGCGCCCCGGGCGAACCGCTCCCAGCTGATCGCCGGCGTGCTGTGCGCGCTGCTGGGGTTCGCGCTCGTCGTGCAGGTGCGGCAGAACGACGAGAGCGCACTCTCCGGCCTGCGCCAGTCCGAGCTCGTGCGCATCCTCGACGAGACGACCGAGCGTGGTGACCAGCTGCGGCGCGAGGTCGCCGAGCTGCGCGGCGAGCGGGACGACCTCGAGTCGGGCTCCGACCGGCACGCGGCCGCGATCGACTCGCTGCGCCGCAGCGCGATCACGCAGGGCATCCTGTCGGGTCGTCTGCCCGCCCAGGGCCCGGGTGTCCAGGTGACCCTGCTCGACCCCGACGACGGCCTGCAGCCCGTGACGATGCTCAACATGCTCGAAGAGCTGCGCAACGCCGGTGCGGAGGCGATCCAGCTCAACGACCAGCGGGTGACGGCCAGCTCGTCGTTCACCGGTGCGCGCGGCCGCGTGCTGCTGGACGGGGTCGAGCTGCGCGCGCCGTACGTGTGGCTCGCGATCGGTGACCCGTCGACGCTCTCGATCGCCCTGCAGATCCCGGGCGGCGCGATGGCGACGGTCCGCGGTACGGGCGCCACCGGCACGGTCGACGAACGGGACGAGGTCTCGATCACCGCGCTGCGCCGGCTGCCCGACCCGAGCTACGCGACCCCCGCGCCACCCGATGGCAGCTGAGGCGCGACACGCGGCGTGCGGTGACCCGGACAGAGGGCTGCGCGGACGCCAGGCGTTGCATAGGGTGGTGCGATCGGCGCACGCCCTGACGAAGGGTCGACGGACGATCCGATGACGGACACAGGAGGCCACATGCCCGACGACGAGCGGACCTCTCGCGCCGCCGGCCCCGAGACCACGGTCAACTTCGGTCACGTCGGACCCGTCGAGATCGAGCAGGGCGCGCCGGTCGGGCTGACGTCTGACGAGTCGGCTGCGGTGCATGCCCTGCCTGCCACGTCGGCACTTCTCGTCATGCAGCGTGGGCCGAGCGCCGGTGCCCGGTTCCTGCTCGACGCGGACCGCACGGTCGCCGGGCGGTCGACGCAGGCGGACATCTTCCTCGACGACGTCACGGTCTCGCGCAAGCACGCGGAGTTCGTCCGCGAGGGGACGCAGTTCGTCGTGCGGGACATCGGCTCCCTGAACGGGACCTACGTGAACCGGCAGCGGATCGACGACGCGACGCTGCGTGCGGGCGACGAGGTGCAGATCGGCAAGTACCGGATGACGTTCCACCCGAGCCCGCACCGCGAGGACGCATGACGCGGTCGATCGGCGGCCGAGCATGAGCGCGGCGCCGCACTCGCGCGCCCGGCGACTACCGCAGGACGTGCCCGTCACGCAGGACGACGCCGAGCACGAGCCCTGGCCTCGGGGCATCTCGCGCCGCGCGAGCATGCGCATCTCCGACGTGCTCGCCGCCTTGCAGCTCGAGTTCCCTGCGGTCACGCCGTCCAAGCTGCGCTTCCTCGAGGAGCAGGGGCTCGTGGAGCCCGTCCGCACGCCGTCCGGGTACCGCCAGTACTCGCCGGCCGACGTGGAGCGGCTGCGGTTCGTGCTCCGGCAGCAGCGTGACCGCTACATGCCCCTGAAGGTGATCGGTGACCGCCTCGCCGCGCTGGACGCGGGCGAGGAGGACGAGCCCACTCCCCGGGCGCGCCTCGCCACCGCCGACGGTGTGCTGCAGCGCCCGGACACCCGGGTCTCGGCCGACGCGCTCGCGTCCGACGCGGGCGTCGAGCCCGCCCTCGTCACCGAGCTGGTCGAGGCCGGTGTCCTGACGCCCAGCCCTGGCGGCGGGTTCGAGCCTTGGGCGCGCGAGATCGTCGTGACGGCGGCGGCGCTGTCCGAGCACGGCATCGACGTCCGCCACCTGCGTCAGTTCCGCACCGCGGCCGAGCGCCAGGCGGACCTGGTCGAGCAGGCGGTCGCCCCGTGGCGCGGGCAGCGCAACGCCTCGTCGCGGGCCCGTGCGGCCACGATGGCGGCCGAGCTCGGTGAGCTCTGCGCGCGCATGCACACCGCGCTGGTGCGCTCGTCGGTCGCCGACCTCCTGCCCTGAGCGACCTGTCCCCGGGGGTCGCCGTCCGGTCCGGTCGGCGGGGCTCACGTCGCGTCGGGCGCAGATCGGGGGCGGTGGACGTAGCGTGGACTCGTGGACCCTGAGCTCGTCGTCGTCGAGGTGGTCGGAGTGCGTCGGCACCCGACCGTGGACGAGAACGTCGTGCTCCTGCTGGACCCCGACTCCGAGCTCGTCGTGCCGATCCTCGTGGGTCCGCACGAGGCCGGGGCGATCGCGGCGGCGCAGGCCGGCGTGGTCCCGCCCCGTCCGATGACGCACGACCTGCTGCGTGACCTCGTCCTCGCCGAGGGCGACGAGGTCCGGCGCGCGGCGATCACGCGGCTCGAGGACGGCGTGTTCTACGCCGAGCTGCAGCTCGGGAACGGCGCGCGGGTCGACTCACGTGCCTCCGACGCGATCGCGGTCGCGCTACGGTTCGGTATCCCGGTGCTGTGCTCCGCGGAGGTGGTCGCGGTCGCCGGCGTCGAGGTGCAGCACGGCGATCCCGACGACGCGGTGGAGAAGTTCCGCGAGTTCCTCGACCGGGTGACCCCCGAGGACTTCGAGCAGGGTGACGGTCCATAGCGGCTTGGTCACGCGGCGCGCGCACTAACCTTCACTCTCAGGTTGAAGTTCAGACACGCCGACCGCGACACGCCCCGCGCGTCGTTGCGTCGGGGCACCCACGTGCCTAGCGTTACCTCAGGCGCGGTCGGGCGAGTGCACGGCTCATGCGCAACGAGTGGAGGAAAGCGTGGCCAACGAGAACGCGGAGAACGTCCCAGGCGTCCCGCAGCGCGCGCAGGGCCTCCTGTTCGACGACGACTTGCCCGACCTGGACACTGCGACGGGCTATCGCGGCCCCACCGCGTGCCGCGCCGCGGGCATCACCTACCGCCAGCTCGACTACTGGGCACGGACAGGGCTCGTCGAGCCGTCGATCCGGCCCGCCACCGGCTCGGGCACGCAGCGCCTGTACGCCTTCCGCGACATCCTCGTGCTCAAGGTCGTCAAGCGACTGCTCGACACGGGAGTCTCGCTGCAGCAGATCCGGACCGCGGTCAGCCACCTGCGCGAGCGCGGCGTCGACGACCTCGCGCAGATCACGCTGATGTCGGACGGCGCCTCGGTCTACGAGTGCACGTCGGCCGACGAGGTCATCGACCTGGTGCAGGGTGGCCAGGGCGTGTTCGGCATCGCCGTCGGTCGCGTGTGGCGCGAGGTCGAGGGCAGCCTCGCCGAGCTGCCGACCGAGCGCGCCGAGGACGAGGTCGAGGCACCCGCGGGGGAGAACCCGCACGACGAGCTCGCGCTGCGTCGCCGCGCACGCACCGCCGGCTGACTGACCGGCTCACGTCGTCCGAGACCGTCCGGAGCGCATGTCGCACCGGACGGTCTCGTCGTCTGCGGAGGTTCTCTCAGCGGCGGGGTGCACGCAGCGCGCGCTCGAGCAATGCCTCGAAGATGCCCGAGAGCTCGGCCGCGGCCGCCCCGGGCCACGCGTGCACGGGCTGGGCCGCGCCCTGGGCCTGCTGCAGCGCGGCCCTCTCCGGCACCGAGGGTGTGAGCAGGAGCGGGCCGTACAGGTTGCCGAGCTCCTCGAGACGGTAGGCCTGCTCGAGCGAGCGCGCCCGCACGCGGTTGACCGTGATCCCGAGCGGCTGGAGCGACGGCGCGGGGCCGCGCCGCAGCTCGTCGATCGTGCGCATCGCACGGCCGACGGCCATGACGGCGAACAGGCCGGGCTCGGTCACGACCATCGCGCGATCGCACGCGGTCAGCCCCGTGCGCGTGAGCGACCCGAGCGACGGGGGGCAGTCGACGAGCACGAGGTCGTAGTCGTGCACCCAGGACAGCGCGAACCGCAGCCGATCGAGGTCGTCGTCGCCGAGCCGGTCGTGCCGCGCGTTGCGCTCCGAGCCCACGAGGACGTCGAGGCCGCTCTCCGCCCAGGTGCTCGCGACCGTGGCCGAGGCCACGCTCTCGGCGCTCGGCGCGTCGAGCACGTCGGAGATGTCGCCCTCGTCCGGGCGCGCGCCGAGCGACATGGTGACGTCGCCCTGGGGGTCCATGTCGACGACGAGGGTCCGCAGGCCACGTTCGAGGGCCGCGGAGGCCAGGCCGAGGGTCACGGACGTCTTGCCGACGCCACCTTTGAGGCTGCACACACCGAGCACGAGCACCGGGCAACCGTATCTGGTGCGATGCGCCGCGCGCGCCAGCACCCGGCCGGGGAGCGCGGGACAGACCATGACGAAGCGGGGCGTGGCGACGTGCGTCGACCCTGGTGAGAGCGGAGACTGACCGCATGACTGCGCGCCTGACCCGATGGGGCCACTCCTGCGTCCGGATCGACGAGGGAGACCGCCACCTGGTGATCGACCCCGGGACCCTGTCCGACGTCGAGTCGGCGCTCGACGGAGCGGGCGCCATCCTTGTCACGCACGAGCACGCCGACCACCTCGCGGTCGAACGCGTCGCGCAGGTCGTCGCCGGTGGCATCCCGCTGTGGGGACCGCCGGCGGCGCTCGCACTGGTGCGGGCCGCGGGTGCTCCCGAGTCTTCTCTGCATGCTGTTGCTGCGGGTGACCGTTTCCACGCCGCGGGGTTCGAGGTGCGCGCGCTGGGGGAGTGGCACGCGATCGTCCACCCCGACATCCCGCGCATCGCGAACGTCGCGTACCTCGTGGCCGGCGTGCTGCACCCGGGCGACGCCCACGTGCAGACCTCCGACGAGCCCGACGTGCTGCTGCTCCCGGTGTCGGGGCCGTGGCTGCTGCTCTCGGAGGCGATCGACCGCGCGCGTGACGTCGGGGCGCGGCGCATCGTCCCGTTCCACGACGGCATGCTGAACGAGAACGGCCTGGCGCTCGTCCACGGGCTCGTCGGGCGCCTCGTCCGCGGCTCCGAGCTCGTCGTGCTGGCGCCGGGGGAGTCGATCGACCTGACCTACGAGGAGGCTTCATGAGCGAGGCGCACGGATCCGAGCCCGACGTGGGTCGCACCGACGAGGTGCCCCTGCTGGAGGTCGACGAGACGATCCCGCCCCGGCCGGAGGAGGAGATCGCCGACGTCGCGCGCTCGCAACCTGACCCGCTGGGGCATGGCGGTGCCAGGTGAGACCCCTGCTGTACGGCATCCTGTGAACGTGCAGATCTCCCTGGCAACTGAAGACGACTGGGCACGCGTGCGCGACATCCGTCTGCGCGCACTCCGCGAGGATGCCTTCGCCTTCGGGTCGTCACTCGAGCGCGAGGAGCGCTTCAAGGAGAAGCACTGGCGCATGCGCGTGCGCACCGTGCCGACCTGGCTCGCGGCCGCGGACGACGGCGAGGTGCTCGGCCTCGTCTCGATGCTCCAGGAGCCCGGCTCGCCCACGGACGACCGGCACGTCATCAGCCTGTGGGTCGCCCCCGAGGCGCGGCGACGCGGAGTCGGCTGGGCGCTGCTCGACGCGATCCGTCAGGCGGCGATCGCGGACGGTGCACGCACCGTGTCGCTGTGGCTCGTCGACGGCAACAACGCGGCGGGGGACCTGTACGTCCGCGCGGGCTTCACCCGCACCGGCGAGCGCATGAAGCTGCCGCGTGACCCTGACATCACCGAGGAGCGCTACGTCCTCAAGCTGCCGCGCCACCGCTGAGCGCCGCACCCTGGCAGACTGCCGCCATGGAACGCGTGCAGGGGATCGGCGGGTACTTCATCCGGGCCACCGACCCTGTCGGCCTGACCGCGTGGTATCGCGAGTGCCTCGGGCTGGACGTCGACGAGAACGGGCTGTGGCTCCCCGATGCGGGGCCGACGGTCTTCGCGGCGTTCGACCCCGAGACGGACTACTTCGGCTCACGTGACCAGCGCACCATGCTGAACTTCCGTGTCCGCGACCTCGACGCCATGCTCGACCAGCTGCGGGACAAGGGTGCGGACGTCTCGGCGCAGATCCAGGACATGCCCGGTGTCGGGCGGTTCGGCTGGGTCACCGACCCGGAGGGCAACCGCATCGAGCTGTGGCAGCCCGCCTGACCGACGAGCGCGCACAGCCCTCGCGCACGCTGGTTCCGAGGTAGGGCGACTCCCGATCGACCGTAGGCCTCCCACACGTTCTGACATAATGTACATTATCGGCGTTAGTTCAGTGCGGGCCTGGACCCGTGTAGACGAGCAGGTCACCGGGTTGGCAGTCGAGCTCGCGGCAGATCGCCGCGAGCGTCGAGAAGCGCACCGCGCGCGCTCGGCCGTTCTTCAGCACCGAGAGGTTCGCGAGCGTGATGTCGACGCGCTTGGCGAGCTCGGTCAGCGTCAGGCCGCGCGCCTCGAGGAGCTCGTCGAGACGGACCTCGATGAGACTGGGCTCGTCCTCGGCGGCACGCTCCTCGTGGCGCTTCATACCAGGCCCTCGACATCGCGCTGCATGCGGATCCCCAGCCGCAGCATCTCGGCGCCCGCAGCGATCGTCAGCCCGAGCACCAACGGAGTGAACGACACCGTCCAGTCCACGTCGACGTAGCCGGCGAGCCGCGGGCTCGTCAGCACGCCGATGCGGCCCCATGCCGTGGCGACCTCGGCGATCATCCCGCCGACGCCCAGCACCGCGGCGATCTGGTAAGTGCGCGTGAGGTTAGCGGCGTCGAACAGCCTTCCACGGCGGAGGTCGCGGACGATCCGGATCGCCAGGGCCAGCGCAGCGGCGACCACCACTCCGGACAGCAGCGGAGCGCCGGCCACTGCGACCATCTGTCGGAAGGTCATCGGGCTCCAGACGGAGATGTCCGTCCGGTTCGGGAGCGTCGCCTCGACGTACTCGCCGCGCTCGAACGGGCCGCCGACCATCATCCCCGGCCCGAAGGCCGGGAGGTCGTCGCCCAGGGTCTCGAAGGCGCGCTCCCACACCGCGTCCGACACGTCCGCCGTCACCGACGGCGTCGTGCCCCAGTACGGACCCTCGCCGATGCCGAGCATCGCGTCTCCCGCGAGCGGGCGTGCCACGTTGGTGACCAGCACGACGGTCAGGAGCGCCCACAGCAGGCCCTCGAGCACGACGACCGAGACCCGGGCCGCCAGCGCCTGCCGCTCCCGCGCGTCCGTCGCCCCACTGCTGAGCACGCTCGTCCCCCGCCTTCGAGTTATCGTTCTTCGATGTATCGACAAACGATAAGGCAGGCCCTCGCGATGTCAAGCCCCGGTGGCCCGCAGCGCCGAGTGGCCGGATCGTTCCAACCCGATCCGACGCATCGAACATCCGTTCGATGCGTCGGCTGAGCGCGTCGACTCCCCGGCTTCTCGACATTTGGTCAGCGGGTGGACTCGAGGGCAGGCTGTGCCCGTGACTGACGAGACGGCCTCCGCGACTCTCCCGATCGTCGACCGCGAGGCGGCCGACGCGTTCTGGGCCGGGTACGCGGCCGTCTTCCCGCATGCCGCCGCCACGGGCGGTGAGTACACGGTCGAGTACTTCGGCGACTCCCCCCGGCTGGCCGACGAGCTGCTGCGTGCCGTGACGCACGGACCCAAGCGCGCCACGGCCGAGCTCGTGCAGGAGTTCGCTGCGCGCGGCGAGCCGTTGCCACGGATCGGCGGGCACTGGGTCGCGTGCGACGGGGCCGGCAGGCCGTCGGTGATCCTGCGGAGCACCGACCTGCGGATCGCCACGTTCGACCAGGTGGACGCGGAGTTCGCCCACGCCGAGGGCGAGGACGACCGCACGCTCGAGAGCTGGCGGCGCGAGCACCGGAAGTACTGGACCCGGACCTGCGCCGCGCGCGGGGCGACGTGGTCAGAGCAGGACGAGATCGTCTGCGAGCGGTTCACCGTCGTATGGCCACCCGAGCTGGCCGACCGGCCTTAGGCGACGTCGCCGAGCAGGACGCGCGCGCACGGCTCCCACGCGCACGGCTCGTCGACGCGCCGTGCGCGCGAGGATGGGCGCGTGAGCCGCCAGAGCGAGGACGTGAACCGTCGGTTGCTGCGCGCCCGCGACGCGATGGACCGGCGGTACGCGGAACCGCTCGACGTCGCCGCGCTCGCTCGGGTCGCGTTCATGTCGCCGTCGCACTTCTCGCGCGAGTTCCGTCGCGTGTTCGGCGAGACCCCCTACCGGTACCTGCAGCGACGCCGTGTCGAGCGC
The DNA here is from genome assembly GCF_001040865.1 of Cellulomonas sp. A375-1. Classification (NCBI taxonomy): domain Bacteria; kingdom Bacillati; phylum Actinomycetota; class Actinomycetes; order Micrococcales; family Cellulomonadaceae; genus Cellulomonas; species Cellulomonas sp. A375-1. The sequence continues at coordinate 13,530 of NZ_LFKW01000032.1, forward strand.
GCGATGTTCCGGCTGCGCACGACGAGCACGAGCGTGACCGACCTCTGCCTCGAGGTCGGCTTCACGAGCCTCGGCACGTTCAGCAGGACGTTCACGGAGATCGTCGGCTGCTCCCCCACGGCCTACCGCCAGCAGGTCGCGGGGCTGCCGCAGCCGTCGTCGGGGACGTTCACGATGGCCTGGGGCCGGCCGAGCAGTTTCGGAGAAGCGCACCTGCCTCCCCCGCCCTTAGCGTGACGAGTACCGGCCACCGGGCCGGACCCGCACGACGGCCAGGAGGCTCGAGATGCTCGTCCGCAACAACCTCTCATCGATCTTCGTCCTCGACCAGGACGAGGCCCTGACGTTCTACGTCGACCTGCTCGGTCTTGAGGTGAGCGCCGACGTGGACTTCGGTCCGATGCGCTGGCTCACCGTCCGTGTGCCGGGAGACCGCAAGGAGATCTTGCTCGAGCGTCCCGGTCCCCCGGCGCACGACGAGGCGACCGCGGAGCGGGTGCGCGACCTCGTGACCAAGGGCGCCGGCGGCGGCTGGCTGGCGTTCGCCACCGACGACGTGGACGGCACGTTCGACCGACTCGTCGCGGCCGGGGTGGACGTCACCCAGGAGCCGATGGACCAGCCCTACGGCCGAGACTTCGGCATCCGGGACCCCTTCGGCAACCACCTGCGCATCGGGAACGTCCGGTCCTGACGACGGGCGTGCGGGGCCGCCGCGGCCCGCACCGGTCAGCCGAACGCCGTGAGCGCGTCGGCGATCATGCGGTGACCTTGCGCCTCGAACGCTTCGTCGCCGACCTGGAACGCCCACGCCGCCGTGCCGACGGCCTCGCGCAACCTCACGCGCGCCCACGCCGTCGGCTCGCGCGGGTCGTCCCCGTAGCCCTCGAAGAAGGCGGGCTCCAACGCCGGGTCGTGCCGGAACTCCTGCGCGGCCAGGCGCACGAGGTCCACGACCGCCGGGCGCAGGTCGGCGCGGCCGAAGTCGATCGCGCGCACCACTGCCCCGTCGACGAGCCAGTTGCGCGGCTGCCAGTCGCCGTGCGTGGGGACGAGGCGGGCGGGCGGCGTCGGCCAGGTGCTCGCGAGCTCGCGGATCCGTCGCACGCGTGTCTCGTCGATCCGGTGCGGCGAGTCGAGCCAACGCGTGAGGCGGAGGTTCGCGCGCCGCTCGTACTCGTCGTCGAGCACCGCGTGCTGCGCGTGGAGCGCCGCGAGCAGCGTGCCGGCCTGGCGGTAGGTCGCGGGGTCACCTGCCGCGTCCGAGCCGAGGACCAGTGTGCCCGGGAGCCACCGCGTGACGAGGAGTTTCACGTCACGGTCTGCGTGCACGAGGGCGGGCGCCCGCCCCGTCGTCGTCCAGGGGCCGAGCCAGCGCTCGTGCGCGGTGATCTCCCGCGCGAGGTGGTGGTCGGCGGCGTCGCCCGCCTTGACCGCCAGGTGCTCGTCGCCGTGCACGACCTCGAGCACCGTCGTGCCCACCAGGCCCCAGCTGTGGTCGTGCAGCACCCGGAGACCGGGAAGCCACTGCGCGAGCAGCTCGCGCTGGCGGGTGTCCAGGCGCTCCTCGGACGACGGCATCGACCGATCGTAGGGGCGCGCGGGCACGACAAGCCCGCAATTAGGGGTGACCGCTGACCTCGGTTCTGCCAGGGTCTCGGCATGGCGACCTGGGTGACGGCGGACGAGATCTCGGCAGCACGCGACGCGTTCGAGCTCGCGATCGACGGCTGGGTGCGTCCCGTCGCGCACGGTGTCGGGCTCGTGCCGTCCGACGACGCGGCGCCGCGACCGGAGCACTTCCCGCTGGTCAACAGCACGGACCACCGGCTGCCCGGGGTCGTGGTCGCCCACGTCGTCGGGCACACGTCCGGGACGGCCGCGTACCGCCTCAGCCGGATCCAGCTCGAGCGCGCCGTGGCCATGCTGACGCCTGCCGAGGCGTGCGACGTCTACCAGCACCCGAACCTGTGGACGTGGCGGGACACCTACCTGCCGTACCTGGACACCGACCCAGCGGCCACGCTCGTCGCGGTGTTCCTGGGCGACGAGGCCGAGCTCGTGCGCGACCCGGCGATCGACGCCTTCCGTGCCGCGCACGCCTCGCGCTGAGCCGCGACACTCCACCGGAAGCGCCGCAGTCGGCGCACGGCGCTCCCGGAAGCTCTCACCCCCTGTGTCCAGGCAGCCGGTCAGGGCGTGTAGACCGACGGCCACGCGGGTGCACTGAAGCCGTCGCCGAGGAAGAAGCCGGTGTGCGGCGGCTGGTTGTACGCCGTGTTCTGCCAGGCGACCGCCACGCGGTACGTCTGGTCGTGCAGCAACGTGGGCAGGCGCACGCTCGTCGTGATCGGCGTCGCGTGGATCCGCAGGGCGGAGTCGTCGCTCGTCGGCCAGACGATCTCCTCGCGCCAGTCCCCCAGGAGGTCACCGGACAGCGACGGCGTCGCCTTGGTGCCGTTGTTCGCGTGCACGCCCGACGCCGTGAGCAGGCGCGTGTCGCCGCCCGTGCCGTACTTGTCGACCCGCGTGGCGTCGACGAGCTCGCGGACCGGGTCGCCGTCCCACCAGGCCAGGAAGTTCGTCGAGGAAGGCTTGCGCCCGATCTCCTGACCGGAGGCGTTGCGGATCTGGCCGTCGGCCGCGGACCAGGACTCGGCGCCAGGCGAACCGGCCCAGACGTCGTCGGACACACCGCGGCCGTTGTCCGTGGTCGCGTTCGTGCGCCACAGGATCTGCCCCGTGCGGGCGTCCGCCATCCACGAGTCGGGCTGTGACGTCGACTCGGTGACCTTGTAGTACTCCAGCCCGGGCCGGGAGGGGATCAGGTCGCCCAGGTGCGCCGCGTCACCGTGGCCGGTTCCGGTGTTCCACAGCACGCGACCGTCGTCGTCGATCGCCGCGGCACCGTAGACGATCTCCTGCCGTCCGTCGGCGTCGACGTCCGCGATCGCCAGCGCGTGGTTCCCCTGCCCCGCCACCGCGGCGTTGCCCTGCGACGAGCTGTTCGAGTCGAACGTCCAGCGCCGCGTCAGCGTGCCGCTGCGGTAGTCCCACGCGACGACGACCGCACGCGTGTAGTAACCGCGTGCCATGACGATCGACGGCCGCACACCGTCGAGGTACGCCGTGCCCGCGAGGAACCGGTCGACCCGGTTGCCGTAGGAGTCGCCCCAGCTCGAGACCGTACCGCGCGCGGGCACGTAGTCCGCGGTCGCGCCGATACGGCCGTCACCGCCCTCGAAGACGGTGAGGTACTCCGGGCCGGAGAGCACGTAGCCGGCGGAGTTGCGGTAGTCCGCGCTCGCGTTGCCGATCACCTGGCCGGTCCCCGACCGCGTGCCGTCGGCGGTCTTCACGGCGACCTCGGCCGCGCCGTCGCCGTCGTAGTCGTAGACCTGGAACTGGGTGTAGTGCGCGCCGGCCCGGATGTTGCGACCCAGGTCGATCCGCCACAGCCGCGTGCCGTCCAGGCGGTACCCGTCGAGGTACACGTTGCCCGTGACGCCGGACTGGGAGTTGTCCTTGGCGTTCGTCGGGTCCCACTTCAGCACGATGTCGAGGTCGCCGTCGCCGTCGAGGTCGCCGACGCTCGCGTCGTTCGCGGTGTAGTCGGAGCCGGGCCTCGAGATCGGGACGTCGAGGTAGCCGTTCGCGAACGTCAGGCTGGCGGCCGACGGCGCCTGCTCCGAGCCGCCGACGACCGCGCGGACCGTGTAGCGGGCCGAGGCCGCAGCCCCCTGGTCGAGGTAGCTCGTCGCGCCCGTGAGCGGTGTGGACGTGAGGCGAGCGCCGTCCCGGTAGAGGTGGAAGCCGACGTCGCGGGCGTCCGTCCCGAGCAGGCGCCACTGCACGAGGTTCGCGCCGCCCGAGCGGACGCTGATGATGCCGCGGTCGAGACGTTCGGCCTGCCAGGAGCCCGGCGGCGTCGTCGTCGGGGTGGATGTGGGTGTCGCGGTGGGACTGGGCGTCGGCGCGCCGGTCGGGGCCGGTGTGGTCGGCGCTGCTGTCGTCGGGCTGGTCGTCGTCGGGTTCGACGTGGGCGCGACCGCTCCGGTGCACGCCGTGCCGTTGAGCGTCAGGCTCGTCGGTACCGCGTTCGTGGACTGAGGAGAGGAACCGATGAAGCCGAACGACGCGGCGCCGTTCGTCGGTAGCGTGGCGTTCCACCCCAGGTTGGTCGCCGTCACCGTCGGGCCGGACTGGGTCACCGCGGCGTTCCAGGCCTGGCTCACGGTCTGGCCGTGCGCGAACGTCCAGCTGACGGTCCAGCCGCTCACCGCGTCGCCGAGGTTCGTCACGACGACGTCGGCGCCGAACCCCCCGCCCCATTGGCTGGTGACGGCGTAGGTGGCGGTGCAGCCCGCCGCCGCGCTCGCGGACGGTGCGAGCGCCACACCCGCCAGCGCCAGGGCGCCGACGGCGCTCGCGGCTGCCACGCGTGTGCCGACGTGTGCCCGGTACGCCTTCGTCCGTCGCATGTCCGCCAACCTAGGAGCCGTCCGGCACGCGGCGGCAGACCCGACCGCCGACGTGTGCCCCGGCAAATCGATTCGGCCCAGGCGGCCCGCGGGGCAGCGAGCCGACCCCAGCCCCGACTGCCGACCGGACGTCCACCGAGCGGCCGCGCTGCGTGCGCTCGCACCGACGCGCCCTGGCAACGTGCCGCCCATGACTTCACGCAGCTGGGACGCTCACGGACCCGACGACGACCTCGCCGACGCCGCCTCCCTCGTCGGGACACCCGTCCGGACGCCGGACCAGGCGGCGCGTGTACTGCAGACGCTCGTCGGGCCCGAGGCAGCGGGGCCGCCCGCGCTGTGGTGCGTCCTGCTCGACGCCGACGACCGGCTGCTCCCCCTCGTCCTCGCGATCAGCGACCGCCCGGTGACGGTCACCGACGGCTTCGCGCGGTTCCTCGCGGACGACCTGGCGACGGTCCTCGAGGAGCACGCCGTGGGCGGCTCGGTCGTGGCAGCGCTCGTCGGCGACGTCGAGGAGGACGTGTGTGACCAGCTGACCTGGGTCGTCGAGCTCGAGCGTGCCACGCACGGAGCGGGTGTGCCGTTGAGCGCGATCGTCGCGATCGGACCGCACGGCCCGTCCGTCCTCGCGCCTCAGTGAGGGCCGCCCCGACGTGATGCCCGGCACGGCAGCGCTCCTGGTGTCGCGCCTGCCGGAGCCGTCCTCCTAGGGGCTACTGCGCGCCGGGCGCGACCTCGTCGATCGCGGCGAGCTGCGCGAGGTCGGGCTCCCACAGGATCGAGGCGACGTTCGCCCGCAGCTGTGCAGGCGTGCGCGCGCCGGCGATGACCGAGGCCACGCCCGGCTGGGCGGCGAGCCCGCCGAGCGCCACCGTCGGCAGGTCGACTCCCCACTCGTGCGCGAGCGCGACGAGGGCGTCGATCCGGTCGAAGTCCGCGCGCGCAAGCCGCTCGGGGAGGCGGGCCAGTCGCGTGCCGTCGGGTGCGCCCTGCCCGCGCTGGTACTTGCCGGTGAGCAGGCCGGACGCGAGCGGCGTGTACGGGATCAACCCGACTCCGGACGCCTCGGCAGCGGGCACGAGCTCGTCCTCCACGCTGCGGTCGAGCAGGTGGTACCGGTTCTGAGCAGAGACGAACGGGGTGAGGCCGCCCGTGCGCGCGGTCCAGTCCGCCTGGACGACCTGCCACGCGGCGAAGTTCGACGAGCCGACGTACCGCACCTTGCCCTCGACGACGAGCTCGTGCAGCGCGGCCAGCGTCTCCTCGATCGGGGTCGACTCGTCCGGGCAGTGCATCTGGTACAGGTCGATCCAGTCGGTGCCCAAACGCCGCAGCGAAGCCTCGACCGCGCGCCGCACGTAGCGACGCGAGCCGCGCGCGTCCCAGTCGGGCCCGTTGGTGCCGTGCATGTCCATACCGAACTTCGTGGCGACGATCACGTCGTCCCGGCGACCCCGCAGCGCGGCGCCGAGCAGCTCCTCGCTCCCTCCCGGACGGCCGCCGTACACGTCGGCGGTGTCGAACAACGTCACACCCGCAGACAGTGCCGCGTCGACCAGAGGTGTGACACCCTCGTCAGGAAGCGTCGCGCCGAACGTGTTGCACCCGAGCCCAGCGGTCGAGACCACCAGTCCCGAGTCGCCCAGACGGCGGAAGGTCATGTCGGCGGGCGTCGAGGTGGTGGACATCACTCCCGCACAGTAAGCCTCTCCGGGCCGCTCCGCGTGCGTTCACGATCCCTTCACGTCACGCTGGAACACTGAAGAGCTCTCCGCCGTTGAGCCCGGTGGAACTCATACTCGACGGCCGCGATCCGGCACGGAGGTCACTCTCATGGCGAACAGGTCCCTGCGCGGAATGCGCATCGGGTCGCAGAGCATGGAGACCGAGGAGGGCGTCGACTTCGCCCCTCGTCTCCAGGCGCACTACGACTGTCCCAACGGGCACACGATCATCCTCCCCTTCTCGGTCGAGGCCGACGTGCCCGTCGTCTGGGAGTGCCGCTGCGGCGCCGAGGCGCTCCTGCGTGACGCGTCCAAGCCCGAGGCCAAGGCCACCAAGCCTCCGCGCACGCACTGGGACATGCTCCTCGAGCGCCGCACGATCGGTGAGCTCGAAGAGCTGCTCGACGAGCGCCTCGACCTGCTGCGGGCCGGAAAGCTGCGCCGCAGCGCCTGATCTCCTCAGCGCCGCGCGACGCGGTCGCTGCGCACCCCCCGCTTGAACGCTCCCGCCACACGGCGGGAGCGTTCTGCTATCCCCCACCGGGTGACGTTGACGAGCGCCTCGACGACGATGTCGCGGCTCATCTTCGACGCGCCGAGCTCGCGCTCGACGAAGGTGATCGGCACCTCCACCACCCGCGCCCCCGCAGCGAGCGAGCGCAGCGTCATGTCGATCTGGAAGCAGTAGCCGCGCGAGGCGACGTCGGCGAGCGCGAGGTCACGCAGCAGGTCGGCGCGGTAGGCGCGAAACCCGCCCGTCGCGTCGTGCACCGGGATGCCGAGCAGCAGCCGGGTGTAGGTGTTCGCACCCCGCGAGAGGACCTCGCGGTTCTTCGGCCAGTTGACGACGCTGCCGCCGGGGACCCAGCGCGACCCGAGGACCAGATCGGCCTCGGGCAGGGCGGCCAGCAGCGCCGGCAGGTCCTGCGCACGGTGCGAGCCGTCGGCGTCCATCTCGACGATCACGTCGTAGCCGCGCTCGAGCGCCCAGCCGAACCCCGCGACGTACGCGGCACCCAGACCCTGCTTGCTCGTGCGGTGCAGCACCGAGACGGCCCGGGCGACATCGGCGTCGCGCTCGTCGGACGCGATCTGCTCGACGAGCTGGCCCGTGCCGTCGGGCGACCCGTCGTCGACCACGAGGACGTCGGCCTCGGGGACGTGCTCGAGCAGCCGCGACAGCGCGCCCGGGATGGACTCCTTCTCGTTGTACGTCGGGACGACGACGAGGACTCGTGCACTCACGCGGGCTCCCCCCGGTTCGTGCCGCGCAGCCGCGCGGCTCCTACGGCGCCGGAGACGACGGCGCACAGCGCCAGGGCGTCGATGCCCCATGCCGGCCACGCTCCGAGGCGCGTTGCCCACGTCTGCGACGTGCGCAGCGGAAGGCTAGCGATCATCTGGTCCGCCGTGAACAGCTCGGTGCTCTCGGTCAGGGCCCCGTTGGGCTGGATCACACCGCTGACGCCGACCGTGGAGATCTGCACGGTGGCCCGGCCGTGCTCGATGGCGCGGATCCGCGACATCGCCAGCTGTTGCGTGGACTCGTCGGACCAGCCGAACGTCGCGTTGTTGGTCTGGACGACGAGGATCTCTCCCCCGGCCCGGACGGCGGACCGCACCAAGGAGTCGTAGGCGACCTCGAAGCAGATCACGTCGCCGAGGACGACGGTCCTCCCCAGCCGCTCGGACTCGAGCGGGATCGCGCCGTCGCCGTGACCGGGCAGCATGTCCCGCGTGACGCGGTCCACCGCGGAGGAGAAGAGGCGGGCGACAGGCCGCAGCGGGATGTACTCCGCGAAGGGTGCGGGGTGGCGCTTGGAGTAGGTCGCGACTACGCCTTGTCCGGGCTCCCACAAGACTGAGGTGTTGTATCGCCCGCCGGTCTCCGGGTACTCGACGGTCCCGACGAGCATCGGAGCCCCGAGTGCCTGCGCGGCGCCGTCGATCGCCGCGGCCGCCTGCTTGTCGACCTGCGGGTCGATGTCCGTGCCGTTCTCGGGCCAGAGCACCAGGTCCAGCTCGCCGGGTTCGACGTCGTCGAGCAACGCGTAGGTCCCCTGCACGTGGTTGTCGAGCACCACCGCGCGGCGTCCGAACGCGTCCAGGCCCTGCCCAGGGACGTTCCCCTGCACGGCGCCGACGAGCAGCGTGCCGTCCTGCGCGCCCGTCGGCAGCGGCACGGCGAACCCGGCGAGCACCACGAAGACGGCCGCGAGGGCGGTGCTCGACGCGGTCAGCAGCTGCGCGTGGCGCAACGCGATGAGCGCACGCCCCAGCAGGACGCCGACGGTGCAGACGGCCGCGCTCAGCAGCGGCACGCCCCCGAGCGCGGCGAAGCTCGCGAGCGGCGAGTCGGCCTGCGAGAACGCGAGCCGGCCCCACGGGAACCCGCCGAACGGCCAGAACGCCAGGGCCTCCTCGAGCGCGACCCAGATGACCACGAACACGGGCAGCTGCCACCACGGGCTGCGCCAGACCGCCTCGCCCCGGCGGGCCCAGCTCCACGCGGCGCCGAAGAGCGCGACGTACGCCGCGCACGCGAGCGAGAGCATGAGCCACGGAACCGGGCCGACGGCTTCGTCGGCCCACGTGATCAGCGCCGGGAAGAAGGCGAGGCCCCACACGAGCCCGACGAGCGCGTTCCACCGCGCGCTGTCGCGCCGCAGGGCGAGGTACAGCAGCGCGATGCCGAGGAACGCTGCGGGCCACAGGCCCGGCCCGGGGAACGCGACACGGGTGACGAGGCCACCGGCTACCGCGAGCAGCAGCGTCCACCAGCGGGACGGTCGGGCGGCGGGCACCGCGCCAGCCTAGGCGAGAAAGCCGTGCGTCCAGGACGGCCGAAGGACCCGGCCCGAGCCCAGGCCGACCGACCGGCCCGCGTGTCCTTCGTACCGGTCGCGCGCCGCAGCGCGACGACCGTTGTCTACTGAACACGCGGGCCCGGCCGGAGCCTGGTGACCGCCGCCGGACGTGCCTCGCTCCCGAGCTGTGTGTGCTCGACCGGCGGGTGACCTCGTCGTCACTGCACCCCCTGGGCAGCGGGTCAACGGGAAAACTACCGCTCTCAGAATCGCTGTCAAGCCCGCGTCGCCGCAGGCCAGAGGACTCGCCGCAGGTCAGCGCGCGACCACCCGGACGGGTCGGTTGTCCTCGTGCGGCGTGTCGCCCGCGTGTCGCCCCGCTTGCCCCGGCGTGTCCGGCGCACGTCGTCCAGGTGACCGCGCGTCGCGGCGTCCACGACGCGCGCCCCGCTCAGAAGTTCACCCGGCCGGCGGACGTCAGGGCATCGCGTCGAAGAGCACCACGCCGTCGCGTACGGTCCGCAGGCAGCGCGGAGGCTCCTCGTCGGCGCCCAGGAACGGCAGCAGAGGGATCCCTGCCCGCGCGTCCGGGCTCCAGGCCGAGAGCCGGCCGTCGGGTGCCTGCACCGCGAGGCGTGCAGCCCGCCACACGGCCAGGTGCGCGGGGGCGCCCACGCGCAGCTCGCCCACGTGGTCGAGTCCCGCGAGGCGCCACCCGCCACGCGTCGCAGCGCGGAACGCGGCGCGCGCCGAGAGTCGCTGCTCGCTCGCGTGGTGCTCGACGGCGGCCCGCACGCCCGCCCACGGGTCGATCGGCGTCACCGGAGAGTCCGACCCGAAGGCGAGCGGCACGCCGGCCCCCGCGAGGTCGGCCAGCGGGTTGAGCGCGGCCGCCCGAGCCGCGCCCAGCCGCGTCGCGTACATCCCCTGCGGGCCGCCCCAGGCGGCGTCGAACGCCGGCTGGACGCTGAGCCGGACCCCGAGCAGCACGAGGGCCGCCAGCGTCGGGGCATCGACCATCTCGGCGTGCTCGAGACGCACGCCCGTGCGTGCCACGGCCGCCGGTCCCTCGACGTCCACAGCCGCGCGCAGCCCGATCAGGAGCTCATCCATCGCGCGGTCGCCGATGACGTGGAAACCCGCCTGCACACCGGCGCGGGACGCCGCGGCGATGTGGTTCGCGATCCGCTCGGCGGTCAGGTGCAGCACGCCGTCGCCCGCGCCGTCGACGTACGGCGCTCGCAGCGCGGCGGTCCGCGAGCCGATCGACCCGTCGACGTTCAGGTCCCCGCCCAGCCCGGTCAGCCCAGGCACGGCGGCGAGCACCTCGCGTGCGTCGTCGACGGTCTCGCACGCCTCGCCCCGGTACGCGACCAGGTGCGGCAGACCTCCCGCAGCGTCCCGGGTGAGCTCGAGGAGCTCGACCAGACCCTCACGCGTGTCGATGAACGGTGCCGAGTGCTCGTGCACCGAGACGATCCCGCGGGACGCCGCGTGCTCGAGCGCGAGGCGGTAGAGCCGCGTGCGCCGTGCCGCGTCCATGGTGCGCGCCGCCTCACGTGCCGCGTGGTGCGCCTCGCCGTCGACCCGACCGTCCGGGTCCCAGCCGGGGACGTGCGCCAGCCCGAGCCCGTCGGCGAGGGCGCTCGACACCGCAGCCGAGTGGATGTCGGCGCGCGCGAGGTAGACCGGAGCCCCGCCCGCCGCTGCGTCGAGCTCGGTGCGGGTCGGACCGCGGCCCTCGGGCCAGTGCGTCTCGTCCCAGCCGAAGCCGAGGAGCACGTCCTGGCCCGTGCGCGCGTCCGCCGCGCGGCGGACCGCGCCGAGCGCCTCGTCGAGCGAGCGCGCGGCGCTCAGGTCGACCGAGCCGAGCGCCAGACCGGTCTCGAGCACGTGGACGTGCGCGTCGACGAAGCCGGGCGTCACGATCGCGCCATCCAGGTCGACGACCTCGTCGGCCCGCGACGCGAAGCCGTCGGCGGTGTCGTCGGCGCCGAGCCAGGCGACGGTGCCGTCCTCGACGAGCAGGGCCTCAGCGAACGGGTCGGCCGGAGAGTGCACGACGCCGCCGCGGTACAGGGTGGAGCTCACACGCGCACGATAGGGCACCGGTGGCGCACCGGCGCGACCGCGCGTGACGCCGATGCCACCGCGCCGCCGCAGGTCACGGTCGTCGGGCACCCGGTGCGAGCGGCGTCACACCGACGAGTACGCCACGACCCCGCGGCGCAACGCCGCCACCGCGGCCGTCGCCGTCGTCCGGATGCGCTCGTGCGGACCCGCCTGCCCGAGCTGGTCCAGCACGTCGATCACCTGCTTGCACCACCGGACGAAGTCGCCGGCCGTGAGGTCGGCGCCGCGCAGCACCGCGTCGAGGCTGCGGCCGGCTGCCCACTTGTGCACGGCCTCCACCAGCCCGAGGTCGAGCGGCTGGATCGTCTCGAGCGTGTGCGCGGACTCGAGGTCCTCGAGCTCGGACCAGGCCCGCACGGTGCCCTCGAGAGCGATCCCGAGGCGCGAGCGTGGACCTCCCGGGACGTGCGGCTCGGCGTCCTCGTCGCGGCGCGACCGGTACACGACGGTCGACACGGCAGCGGCGAGCCCGGGCGCGTCCAGCTCGTCCCACACGCCGCGGCGCAGGCACTCCGCGAGGAGCAGGTCGTTCTCGGCGTAGATGCGCCGCAACCAGCGGCCGTCGGCGGTGACCCGAAGCCCGCGCGCGCCCTCAGCGGCCTCGAGGTAGCCGAGGGTGACGAGCACGTCACAGGTCCGGTCGAACACCGCCGAGATCGAGCCCGTACGGCCCGCGATCCGGCCGACGAGCGCGTCGTGCTCGGCCTTGAGCCGTGACCAGCGCTCGGCCCAGCGCGCATGCTCCTCACGGTCGGGGCACGCGTGGCAGGGATGAGCGCGCAGGCGTCGCCGCAGCTGCGCGACGTGCGCGTCCTCGTCGGCCCGGGCGGGGCGGCGAGGGCGCTCGTGCGGCGCCGGGGCGAGGTCCGCGACCGCCGCCCGCAGTCGTGCGGCCAGGTCCCGCCTGGCGGCCGGGACGCGCACGCTGAGGTCGCGCGGGACCCGCACGTGACCGACCGTGCGCGCTCCTCGTCCGACGTCGGCGGCGGTGAGCCGCAGCACCTGACGGTCCGTCGTCAGGACCGTGGGACGCGGGCCGTCGAACCCGCCCTTGAGGCCCGGGTCGACGACGACGACGAACCCGCTGCGTCGCCCGGTCGGCACCTCGAGCACGTCGCCCGCACGCAGACCCTCGAGCGACGCGACGGCCAGGGCCCGGCGCGCGCCGGCCTCCTGCCGCGTGGCGTCCTTCTCGGCCCGGGAGATCTGCCGGCGCAGCTCGGCGTACTCCTCGAAGTCGCCCAGGTGGCACTGCATGGCCTGCGCGTACCCCTCGAGGGCCTCGGTGTGGGCCTGCGCCTGGCGTGCGAGCCCGACGACGCCGCGGTCCGCCTGGAACTGCGCGAAGGACGTCTCGAGCACCTCGCGCGCCCGCTCGCGGCCCACCTGGGCGACGAGGTTGACGGCCATGTTGTACGTCGGACGGAAGCTCGACCGCAGCGGGTACAGGCGCTTGGATGCCAGGCCCGCCAGCTGCACGGGGTCGAGACCCTGGTGAGCCACGACGACCGCGTGGCCCTCGACGTCGATCCCTCGACGGCCTGCCCGGCCCGTGAGCTGGGTGTACTCCCCCGGCGTGACGTCGACGTGACGCGACCCGTCCCACTTCACGAGCTTCTCGAGCACGACCGACCGGGCGGGCATGTTGATGCCGAGCGCGAGCGTCTCGGTCGCGAACACGACCTTGACCAGTCCGCGCGAGAACAGGTCCTCGACCGTCTCCTTGAACAGCGGCAGCATGCCGGCGTGGTGCGCGGCGACCCCCCGCGTGAGCGCGTCCGCGAGCTGCCAGTAGCCGAGCACGTCGAGGTCCTCGGGCGGCACGGCGGCACACCGCTCCTCGACGAGCTGCCGGATCTCCGCCTGCTCGGCGGGCGTCGTCAGGCGCACCCCGGCGGCGAGGCACTGCTCCACGGCGGCCTCGCACCCGGCGCGCGAGAAGATGAAGACGATCGCCGGGAGAAGGCCCTCGCGGTCGAGGAGGTCGACCACCGCGAAGCGCGGCGACGGCCGGATGCCGCCACCCCGCGCGCCGCCTGCTCCTCCCCCGCCCGCGCGCCCACCGCCGGGCCGGTTCCCGCCCCGGCCGCGGTAGCCGCGGTCGCCGGGCCCGCGACGTTCCTCGGCGGTGCGCGAGGCGAGCAGACGGCGCAGGTCGGGGTTGATCGGCGGGTCGACACCGGGGTCCGTGGGGTCGACGTGGCCGGCGTACAGCTCGAGCAGCTCGTCTCGTACCAGGACGTGCTGGCCGAGCGGCACGGGCCGATGCTCGCTCACCACGACCGTCGTGTCGCCCCGCACGGTCGCGAGCCAGTCCCCGAACTCCTCTGCGTTCGAGACCGTCGCGGACAGCGAGACGAGCTGCACGTCGTCGGGCAGGTGGATGATCACCTCTTCCCACACCGGCCCGCGGAACCGGTCCGCGAGGTAGTGCACCTCGTCCATGACGACGTAGCCGAGCCCCGCGAGCGTGCCCGAGCCCGCGTAGAGCATGTTCCGCAAGACCTCGGTCGTCATGACGACGACGGGCGCCTCGGAGTTGACCGTCGTGTCACCCGTCAGCAGCCCGACCTGATCGGGACCGTAGCGCCGCACGAGGTCGGCGTACTTCTGGTTGGACAACGCCTTGATGGGCGTCGTGTAGAACGCCTTGCGGCCGGCGGCCAGCGCGAGGTGCACGGCGAACTCGCCGACGACGGTCTTGCCCGCACCGGTCGGCGCGGCGACGAGGACGCCGCTGCCACGCTCGAGCGCCCGGCACGCCTCGAGCTGGAAGTCGTCGAGCTGGAAGCCGATCAGCTCGCGGAACTGCGCGAGCTCCCCGCGCTCGTCCTGCGCGCGCCGTCGTGCGGCGGCGTACCGCTCGGCGGGCGAGAGCTCGACGTCGTCGGACGCACGGCGCGCGGAACGGTCAGGTGCGGAAGCGTCGCGCGACCCGGCGTCGGGCGTCGGACGCTCGGACGGCTTGTGGCGGTGACGGGAGCGTGACGGCACCTGCCCACCCTAGGCACGCCCGTCAGGTCAGGACGGACAGCGCGCCGGGCACGACCGCGAGCTGCAGCGGGAGCGGCCCGATCCGCTCACCGTCGGCGAACGCGGGCGGCGGCACCGCGCCGAGTGCGGGCACGGCCTCCACGAGGACCTGGCGCGCGCGCAGCACCTGCACCCGCGGGTCGTGCACGTGCTTGCCCCGGTAGAGCCCCGGGAAGATCGTCACCACGCCGGGCTTGGTGAACGGCCCGGCGACGACGACATCCAGGAGCCCGTCGTCGATCGCGGCGTCGGGCGCGATCTTCACGCCGCCGCCGAACCAGCGCGTGTTCGCGACCGCCACGACCGTGCCGGCGGACTCCCAGACCTGACCGTCGTAGGTCACGCGGTAGCCGAAGGGCCGGAAGCGCCCCAGCTCACCCGCGAGGGCGCGGACGTACCGTGCCGAGCCCTTGGGCCACCTGTAGCCGTTGGCGCGTGCGTTCACGGCGGCGTCGATGCCGCACGAGAGCACCCCGACGAACCACTCCTGCTGACGGGTGCCGGGCGGACCGACCCGGACCGCGTCGACGCGGCGCGCTCCCGCGGCGAGCCCGTGCTGGATGGCCCGCACCGACGCGCCGACGTCGCCGCGCGGCAGCTCGAGCGTCCGGGCGATGTCGTTGCCCGTGCCGGCCGCGACGATGCCGAGCGGCACGTCGGTCCCGGCGACGACGTTGGCGCCGAGGTGCACCATGCCGTCCCCGCCGACCACGACGAGCGCGTCGAGCCCGCGCAGCGCCCCGGCGCGAGCGCGGTCCGTGGCCTGCACGAGCGAGGGCCCGGAGAGGTCCTCGACGGCCAGGCCCAGCGCGCTCAGGCGGGCGTGCGCCTCCCGCCCCGCGGCCGAGCCGCGCCCCTTGCCCGCGGTCGGGTTCACGACGAGCCCGACGCGCGCGGTCATGCGGGCTGCTCCTGCTCGGGCGGCGGGGGCGGCATGGTCCCGTCCAGCCCTGGCAGACCCTCGGCGCGACGGCGCCTGTCGACGCGCCGGTCGTGCAGCGCGCACACGCCGAGCGCGACGAAGTACAGGCCGCAGATCGGCAGCGCGACCGCGATCATCGTCAACGCATCGGGTGTCGGCGTCATGATCGCCGAGAAGGTGAAAGCGACCAGCACGGCCCAGCGCCAGGCACGTCGCCACGTCTCGGCCCGGCCGATCCCCGCGAAGTTCAGCGCGACCATGAGGACGGGGAGCAGGAACGCCAGGCCGAACGCGAGCAGCAGCCGCATGACGAAGCTGAGGTACGTCTGCGCGTCGATGAGGTTGGTCGCGTCCTCGGGCGTGAACTCGGTGAGCAGCCGGACCGCGTTGGGCAGGGCCCAGAACGCCAGTGCCGCGCCGGCGAGGAACAGCGGCACGGCGGCGGCCAGGAACCCGACCGCGTAGTGCCGTTCCTTCTTCGTCAGGCCCGGCGTCACGAACGCCCACAGCTGGTAGATCCACCACGGGCTCGAGACGAAGACGCCCAGGAAGAGCGAGACCTTGATCTTCATGTCGAACGACGTCGCGACACCCGCGAAGTTCAGGGCGACGATCGTGTCGCGGTCCTCGGCGACGTCCCTGAGGGGCTGCTGGAGCAGGTCGAACACGGGGACGTAGAGGAACCAGCCTGCGACGGCGCCGACCACGAGCCCCAACGCTGCGAAGAAGAGGCGGCGACGCAGCTCGAGCAGGTGCGCCCGCAGGGGCATCCGTCCGCCAGGGGCGGACCCCCGGCGATCGGTGGCCACGGGTGCCTCAGGAGGTGGCGCTCTGGTCGCTCTCGCTCGACCGGTCCACCGGCGGCGTCGCCGGAGGCTCGGGCTGCGGCGAGGCGGGGGGCGCGGGGGGCGCGGCGGGAGCGGTCGACGGCGAGGCGGGCGGAACGGGGGCGGCGGGCGGCGCCGCGGACG
>NZ_LFKW01000033.1:0-6351 GCF_001040865.1 Cellulomonas sp. A375-1
GCCGACCTGCTGCGGCAGGTCGAGCAGCAGGGTCGCGGACTGCACCGCGGCCACCAGGGCGAGCGCACCGAGGACGACCACGGCCTCGTCGTCGCCCGCCCGCAGCGCGCGCGTGACGATCGCGCGGACGCCCGCGACGACCGTCGCGCACACCAGGGCGACGACGACCGCGAGCCGCCGCTGCGCGTCGTCGTCCGGCAGGGTCGCCCACGCACCCGCGGCTGCCGCGAGCAACGGCGCGGCGAGCGTCGCGACGACGGCCGCCGAGGTCGCGGTCCCCCGTCCGGTCCGCCCCGTGGTGGCGACGACGAACGCGAGGAGCAGCAGCGCGACCGTCAGGCCCGTCGAGACCGCGCTCGGGAGGTCGGCGACCGGGCCCAGCATCGCGGAGAGCAGCAGGACCGTGCCGAGCGCGCCCGCCAGCGCGAGGAGACCGGCCTGCGGGCGGGGCCGGCGCGCGATCACCTCAGGGTCGACCTGACGACGTCCCCGCGGGCGCGGCGCGGGGCGCACGACGTGCACCGCGGCACCGTCGCCCACCTGGTCGCCCACCGGCGCCCGCACGTCGAGCAGGCGGCCCGCGGAGTCGAGGACCAGCGTGCCGGGGGCGTCCAGGGGCACGAGGACGGCGCGCAGCGCGTCGCCCAGGAGGACGTCGCGGCGTAGCGCGACGTGCCGCTGCTCGGTGCCGACCGCGACGACGAGCCGCACCTGGGCCTGTGGCACGGCAGCGGCCGACGCGGCGGGTGCCGTCACGTCCACCTCCTCGTTCGCTGCCTCGTCGGACGATGCGCGACGCTCCCGCCGACCGCCCACATGCTACGGGTCCGGATCGCCCCGGTTGCCGGTACCGTTGCGCCGTCTGTCGATCTCCGGCACCTGCCGGGCAGCAGGGAGGCTCATGTCGATCGTCGCCGACCGGAACGTGCAGGCCGGCCCACCACCCGTGCCCACGGGTCAGGTCGTCATGCAGCCGCCGCCCGAGATCCAGCCGTCCGACGGCGTCAGCGGTGTCCTGTCCAACCTCGTGCCGATGCTCGGCTCGGTGGGCTCCATAGTCTTCATCGCGATGTCGCAGCCCGGCGGCAAGGGCATGATCGCCGGCGGCATGTTCCTCGTGGCGTCGCTCGGCTTCGTCGCGGTCAACGGTTGGCGCCAGCGCGCGCAGCACCAGGCGACCGTCGTCGGGGCGCGCCGCGAGTACCTCGCGTACCTCGCGGACCTGCGCCGCACGGTCCGCCAGGCGGCACGCGCCCAGCGCCGCGCCGCGCAGTGGTACGCACCCGAGCCCGGCGCCCTGCCCGCAGTCGCCGAGGAGCGCTCGCGCGCGTGGGAGCGCACGCCCGACCACCCGGAGTTCCTGCGAGCGCGCCTCGGCACGGGCGCCCAGCAGCTCTCGCTGCGCCTGGAGGCGCCCCAGACGCCCCCGCTCGCCCAGCTCGACCCCGTCGCGGCGTCCGCCGCGCACCGGTTCCTCGTGACGCACCGCGTCCAGCAGGACATCCCGCTCTCGGTCGACGTGCGCAGCGCCGCGCGCATCGAGGTCGCCGGCGCGGAGCAGGAGGCGCGGGCGCTGGCCCGCGCGGTCGTCGCGCAGCTCGCGACGTTCCACTCTCCTGACCGCCTGCAGATCGCCGTGCTCGCGAGCGAGCGCGCCATGCCCGCGTGGGACTGGGTCAAGTGGCTGCCGCACGCGCACTCGACGCGCGAGCGCGACGCGGTCGGCCCGGCCCGCATGATCGGCACGACCCTGCCCGAGATCGAGGGCCTGCTCCCCGAGGGCCTGGCCGACCGCCCCCGGTTCGGCCGTGCGGCGCCGTCGGCGACGCCCACGCCGCACGTCCTCGTCGTCGTCGACGGCGGGCACGTGCCGGTCGGCAACGGGATCCTCACGTCGGACGGCGTCCTGGGCATCACGGTGCTCGAGCTGCCCGAGCACTGGGAGGACCTCGAGGACCCGAACGTGCTGCGCTTCCTGCTGGGCGCGGCGCTGCCCGACGGCGGCGTCCCCGTCGAGGTGCTGCGCACCGGTCTCGAGCCCACGCGGCTCAAGGGCGACCAGCTGTCCGTCGCGGAGGCGGAGGCGACCGCGCGTCGTCTGCTGCCGCTGTACGTCGACGCGGGCCCGCAGCGCGCCGACGGCCAGGTCTCCGCGGAGCTCGTCGACCTGCTGGGCCTGGGCGACGTGCGGGACCTCGACCTCGCGCGCGCCTGGCGCCCGCGGCTGCCGCGCGACCGCCTCCGCGTGCCGATCGGCCTGACCCCGCAGGGGCAGCCCGTCGCGCTCGACATCAAGGAGTCCGCGCAGCAGGGCATGGGCCCGCACGGGCTCATCATCGGCGCCACCGGCTCGGGCAAGTCCGAGGTGCTGCGCACGCTCGTGCTCGCGCTCGCCCTCACGCACTCCTCCGAGGACCTCAACTTCGTCCTCGTCGACTTCAAGGGTGGCGCCACGTTCGCCGGCATGGCCGACATGCCGCACGTCTCGGCGATCATCACGAACCTGGGCGAGGAGCTCACGCTCGTCGACCGCATGCAGGACGCGCTGCAGGGCGAGATGGTGCGCCGGCAGGAGCTGCTGCGCGCGGCCGGCAACTTCGCCAACGTCGCGGACTACGAGAAGGCCCGGCGCACCGACCGGCCGGACCTGCAGCCGCTGCCCGCGCTGCTCATCGTGGCCGACGAGTTCTCCGAGCTGCTCGCGGCCAAGCCCGAGTTCGTCGACCTGTTCGTCGCGATCGGGCGGCTCGGCCGCTCGCTGCAGATGCACCTGCTGCTGTCCAGCCAGCGCCTCGAGGAGGGCCGCCTGCGCGGCCTCGAGTCCCACCTGTCGTACCGGATCGGACTGCGGACGTTCTCGGCCGCCGAGTCGCGCACCGTCCTGGGCGTGCCGGACGCCTACGAGCTGCCGCCCGTTCCCGGCGTCGGGTTCCTCAAGCCCGACCCGACCTCGATGATCCAGTTCCGCGCCTCGTACGTCTCCGGCCCGCCCCCGGCGCGGCGGCGCACCGCGGTGGGCGCGGGCCCTGTGGCCACCGGACGCGCGCGCCTCGAGTCGTTCACGGCTGCGCCGGTCCTGTCCGCCTCGACGGTCCGCGACGAGCCCGACGAGCCGTTCGAGGAGGACCAGGAGAAGCGCGCCACGTTCGACATCGCGGTCTCGCTCATGGCGGGCAAGGGTCCCGCCGCGCACCAGGTGTGGCTGCCGCCGCTCGTCGTGCCCGAGACGTACGACCGCCTCATGCCGGACCTCGGGGTCGACCCCGCGCTCGGGCTCGTGTCCCCCGGCTGGCGGGCCGCGGGGCCGCTCACGTTCCCGCTCGGCATCGTCGACCGTCCGCTCGAGCAGCGGCGCGAGAACCTCACGGTCTCGCTCGCGGGCGCGGGCGGGCACATGGCCGTCGTCGGCGGCCCGCGCTCGGGCAAGAGCACCGTGCTGCGGTCGGTCGTCACCGGCCTCGCGCTCACGCACACCCCGCTCGAGGTGCAGTTCTACGTGCTCGACTTCGGCGGGGGCACGTTCACGCCGCTCGTCGGGCTGCCGCACGTCGCGGGCGTCGGGACCCGCGCCGAGCCCGACGTGGTGCGGCGGATCGTCGCCGAGGTCGAGGGGATCGTCGACGCGCGCGAGCGGTACTTCCGCGCGCACGGCATCGACTCGATCGAGACCTACCGGCAGCGCCGCGCCGCGGGTCAGGTCGACGACGGCTACGGCGACGTCTTCCTCGTGGTCGACGGCTGGTCGACGGTCCGCGCGGAGTTCGACGAGCTCGAGCCACGGCTGCAGGCGCTCGCCGGGCGCGGCCTCACGTTCGGCATGCACCTGCTGGCCGCCGCGAGCCGCTGGATGGACTTCCGCACTCAGGTCAAGGACCTGTTCGGCACCCGCCTCGAGCTGCGCCTGGGCGACCCGACCGACTCCGAGCTCGACCGCAAGATCGCCGCGTCGGTCCCGCGCGAGCGTCCGGGCCGCGGCATGGTCGTCTCGAAGCACCACGTGCTCACCGCGCTCCCGCGCATCGACGGTGATGGTGCGGCCGAGACGCTCGGCGCAGGCGTCCAGCACCTCGTGCAGACCGTCGCGCAGTCGTGGCGCGGCGCTCCCCCGCCCAAGCTGCGGCTCCTGCCGGAGCAGGTGGAGCTCGACGAGCTGCGGGTGCGCGCCCCGCGCGCTCCCGGCATCCTGCTCGGCATCGACGAGGCCGCGCTCGCCCCCGTGATGCTCGACGTGCGCGAGGAGCACCACCTGTACGCGTTCGGCGACTCGGGTGCAGGCAAGTCCGGGCTCCTGCGCCTCGTCGCACGCGAGGTGCAGCGCCTGCACACGCCGCAGCAGGCGCAGATCATCGCGGTGGACTTCCGCCGCGCGCTGCTCGGCGAGATCCCCGACGAGTACCTCACGAGCTACCTGACGACGCACGAGCAGGCCACAGCGGAGCTCACCGACCTCGCCGCGTACCTGCGCGGGCGCCTGCCGGGTCCCGATGTCACGCCCGAGCAGCTCCGCGCGCGGTCGTGGTGGTCAGGCGCCGAGGTGTACGTGCTCGTCGACGACTACGACCTGGTCGCGACCTCGTCCGGGAACCCGCTCATCGCGCTCGTCCCGCTGCTCGCGCAGGCGAGCGACGTCGGCCTGCACCTGGTCCTCACGCGCCGGACGGGTGGTGCGTCACGCGCGCTGTTCGACCCGGTCGTGCAGGCCGTGCGCGACCTCGCCGCGCCGGGCCTGGTGATGTCGGGGAGCCCCGACGAGGGTGCGCTCGTGGGCTCCGCGCGGCCGGTGCCGTCGGTACCCGGCCGCGCGCAGCTCGTCACGCGCGACGCGGGCCTGCAGGTCGTCCAGCTGGCCTGGACGCCATCGACGACCTGAGTCCCGCGTCAGCGGCTCTCGACCCGGACCGTCCGCTCGCCGATGCGCAGCGACCAGCCCACGGTGACGGTCGCCCGCGTCCCGGCAGGGAGCGCGGCGGCCGTCCCGTCGGGGCGCACGACGACGGTGCCGTTGGTCGAGCCGCGGTCCACCACCCACAGCTCGCCCGGCCCTGCGGGGCCGAACGCAAGGTGGGTCTTGGACAGCGAGCGGGCGGGGTCGTCGATCGCGACGACGTGCGTGACATCGCCCTGAGGCGCGCGTCCGACGACGCCGTCGCCCACCACGTCCAGACGCTCGCCCGTGTCGAACGCGAGCCGTAGCCCCTGCGGGACGGGCTCCATGCCCGCCGCGGGTGTGCGCAGCCGCGTCAGCTCGATCTCGTCGACCTCGTCGCCGCTCCAGCGCGGCACGGGTGTCGGCTGCACAGACGACGGCTGGACGGGCGACGGCTGGACGGGCGACGGCTGGGCGGCGGACGGCTGCTCGGCGAGCGGCTGCAGGTTCGGCCGTCCGGCGTGCTCGCCGACCGTCGCGCCGATCGAGGGTGCCGTGGGCTCGACGCGCTCGTGGCCCGTCGGGGGCGTGTCGCCGAGGGTCGTCGCGGACATGGCGTCTCCCGACAGCGGCTCGGACATGCCGGTCGTCGGTGCTGGTGCGGGGGGCTCGGTGGCGCCCGGGAACCCGGTGATGAGCGCGCCGCCCGGGGTCTGCTGCGAGGGTCGGCCGGTCCCGACGCCGGGCGGCAGCGGCACGAGGCCGATCGCCGGCGGCACCTCGAGAGCGCCGGACCCGGTCGCTGCCGGCGACGACGGGGCCGGCGCGACGGAAGCGGCAGGCTCGACGGCCGGCGCAGGGACGCTGGACGCGGTGGGCTCGTGCTGGACAGGCGCGGCGTGCGCAGCAGCCGCGGCTGGTGCGGGTGGGGCCGGCGGCGGAGGCGGAGGTGGCACGGGCCCGACCGCACGCGCCACGGCCTGGTCCCACGCGCGCGCCGGGTCCTCCGCGCGCGCCACTCCGGTCGCGCTCGCCAGCAGGACGATCGTGCCCGCGGCCTTGTCGTGCCAGCCGCGCTGCGCGGGCGTCTTGTCGAACACGCCCGAGGCGACGACGAGCCACTGCCCGACGAGGCACACCAGCGCGCCCAGCCCGACGACGAGCTGGCGCAGGAGGATCCTCAGGAGACCCGCAGGCCGCCCGGTCTCCGCCGAGACGGTCCGGATGCCCAGCAGCGCACCACCGAGCGTCGCGCCGGTGATCGACTCGCTGACCCACAGGGCGAGACCACCGAGCCCGGCGAGCGCCGAGGGGACGAACGACGCGGTCGCCGAGGCCGGGCTGACCTCGGGCTCCCCCGCGGTCGCGAACGTGATCGCGACGCCCACGCCGCCGAGGAGCAGGAGCGCCGCACCGTCGATGGCGAACGCAGCAACGCGGCGGCCCACGGGCGCGACGCTGCCGGGGACGACCGGGAACGCCTC
>NZ_LFKW01000033.1:6454-14660 GCF_001040865.1 Cellulomonas sp. A375-1
GACCCAGCCTGTGCACCGCTCGAGGGCACGGCACCGGTGGGAGCAACGCCGGTCGGAGCAACGCTCGTCGGAGCAGTGCTCGTCGGGACAGCGCTCGTCGGAACAGCGCTCGTCGGCATCGAGCCCGCAGGTGCGGAGCCGGCCGGCGCTGCCCCAGCCGGTCCTGCACCGGTCGGTCCTGCGGCGGGTGGCGGCGGGGGCATCAGGCCGGCGCCGCCTGGTGCCGGGGCGACGGGCGCGGCGTGCGGTCCGGGCGGCGGCTGGCTCGTGGCCAGGGGACCCGGCGCGGGCGCGACCGGCCCGGACGACGGCACGGGCGGCAGCGGCGTGTACGGCGCCGCCGCGTGCGGGTAGGGCACGACGGGCGACGGGGGCACCGCCGTGACGCGCGCGCCGCACTCGGCGCAGAACATCGCGCCGCTGTCGAGCTCCGCGCCGCACGTGCTGCACAGTCTCGCGCTCACCACGTCCCCTTCCGCTCGGGCCGGTCGGTCACGCGCTTGCCACGATGCCCGCCGCGAGCATCGTGCCAGAGATGGGCGCCCCGACCCGCGGGTGTTCACACGTCCAGGTGGCGCGGCGGGGCGTCGCGGGCCCTCGGAGAGGGCCCGGAGTCAGGAGGCGCGGTCCACGAGCGCGTCGGCGAACGACACGAGCGCATCCTTGACCGGGCCCGCGGGCAGCGGCTCGAGCACGCGCACGGCGTCACGCGCGAGCGCGACGGCCCGGTCCCGGGTCTGCCCGACCACCGCGTGCTCGCGCAACGCCGTGACGGCCGACGCCAGTGCGGCGTCGTCGGTCAGGTCGCCGTCGAGCCGGGCGAGCAGGGCCAGGTCCTCGTCCGTCGCGTCGGGGCTCGCGCACCGCGCGCGCAGCAGCAGCACCGGCATCGTCGGGACGCGCTCGCGCAGGTCGGTGCCCGGCGTCTTGCCGGTCAGCGCGCCGTCGGCGGTCAGGTCGATGACGTCGTCGGCGAGCTGGAAGGCGACGCCGATGCGCTCGCCGAACTCGGTGACCGTGTGGACGACGGCCGGCGTGCATCCCGCGAACATCGCGCCGAGCCGGGCCGAGGTCGCGAGCAGCGAGGCGGTCTTGTCGGCGAGCACCTGCAGGTAGTGCTCCACGGGGTCGTCGCCGTCGCGCGGCCCGACGGTCTCGTGCAGCTGGCCCAGGCAGAGCCGCTCGAAGGTGCGGGCCTGGATCCGGACGGCCTCCGGGCCGAGCCCGGCGACGGTCGACGACGCGCGCGCGAACAGCAGGTCGCCGGTGAGGATCGCCACCGAGTTGCCCCACACCTCGTGCGCGGACGGCGCCCCGCGACGCAGCGGAGCGGAGTCCATCACGTCGTCGTGGTACAGCGTCGCGAGGTGCGTGAGCTCCACGACGACAGCCGCGTCCACGACCTCCCGTCGCGTCCCGTCGCCCAGCTCGGCGACGAGCAGGGTCAGCAGCGGCCGCAGCCGCTTCCCGCCTGCGTTGACGAGGTGCCGGGAGGCGTCGTCGGCGAGGGCGTCCGCGTGCGCGACGGCGTCACGCAGCGCCTCTTCCACGAGGGCGAGGCGCGAGGTCAGGCGATCAGCCAGGGCCGGGTCGGCCAGGGGGATGGCCGCGGTCGAAGTCACGGGACGAACCTATCCCGCCGGGGCGCGTGCTTCCGCACCGCGCCCCGGGGGGTCGGGACACTCCGGACAAGCCGGGCCGGACGGGCCGCGGGGATCAGGGCAGGAACCGCGCGACGTCGGAGATGAGGTCGAGCACGGGCGTCGGGAAGACGCCCAGCACGACCGTCACGAGCGCGCAGACGCCGATCGCGACCGCCGCGAGACCCTCCGACGGCACGACCGTCGTCGTGGTCGTCGGCGCGGGCGCCACGACGAGCGTCGCCACGGCGCCGGCGCCGTCGTCGGTCGTGAGCGCGACGTCCGCACCGGCGGTCGGAGCACCCGCCTCGACGGCGCCGGGCGCGTCCGGCGCCGACTCGTGCGCAGGCGACGTGAAGTACATCAGCACGATGATGCGCACGTAGAAGAACGCGGCGGCGGCCGAGCTCAGCACGCCGACGAGCGCGAGCGGCCACGCGCCGCCCTCGACCGCCGCGGAGAACACCGCGAACTTCCCGATGAACCCGGCCGTGAGCGGGATGCCCGCGAACGAGAGCAGGAACAGCGCGAACGCGCCGGCGAGCACCGGGCTCGTCCGGCCCAGGCCCGCCCACTGGGACAGGTGGGTCGCCTCGCCGAGCACCGACGCGCGCAGGGCTTCGTCGCTCTCGTCGTCGTCCGACGCGGCCGAGACGCTGCGCTCGCGCACGAGCCACACGATGCCGAACGCACCGATCGTCGCGACGCCGTACGCCAGCAGGTAGAACAGCACCGCGCTGATGCCGGCGTCGTCGAGCGCGATGACACCGGTGAGCACGAAGCCCGCGTGCGCGATCGAGGAGTACGCGAGGAGGCGCTTGACGTCGGTCTGCACGAGTGCGACGACCGTGCCGAGCACCATCGTCGCGATCGCGACGGTCCACAGGACCACGTCGAGGTCCCACTGCAGGCCGGGGAACACCGTGTAGTAGACGCGCAGCAGCGCGCCGAACGCGGCGATCTTGGTGCACGCGGCCATGAAACCGGTGATCGGCGTGGGCGCACCCTGGTAGACGTCGGGCGTCCACGCATGGAACGGCACCGCACCCACCTTGAAGAGCAGGCCGACGAGCAGCAGCACCGCGCCGACGAGCAGCAGGGGGTCGAGCGCCGACGGGGTCGCGACCGCGGCGGCGATGTCGGAGTAGCGCAGCGATCCGGCGTACCCGTAGAGCAGTGCGACGCCGAAGATCAGCAGCGCCGAGGCGAACGCGCCGAGCAGGAAGTACTTGAGCGCGGCCTCCTGCGACAGCAGGCGACGACGCCGCGCCATGCCCGTGAGCAGGTACAGCGGGAGCGACAGCACCTCGAGCGCGACGAAGAGCGTGAGCAGGTCGCCCGTCGCGGGCAGGATCATCATGCCGCCGGTGGCCAGCAGCAGGAGCGGGTAGACCTCGGTCTGCGTGATGCCCTTGCGCCGCGCGAGGTCCTCGTACTCCGACCCGGGGACGGACGCGGCGCTCGGCGCGAACGCGTCCTCGCCCGTGGCGGTGCGGTCGGCGACGACGAGCAGCGCGAGCAGCGTGAGCACGCCGAGCGCGCCCTGCAGGACGAGCGTCGGCCCGTCGACGAGCAACGAGCCCTCGAGCACGTCGCGCCCGCCGCTGGACCGCACGCCGCTCCACAGCGCCGCGACGGCGACGATCGAGCCGACGAGCGCGCCGAACGTGAGCACGAGCTGCACGGGGCGACGCACGCGGTCGGGCACGAACGCCTCGACGAGCACGCCGAGCACGCCGGCCGCGAGCACGATCAGCACGGGGGACAGTGCCCCCCACGCGATGTCCGGTGCCGTGAAGGTCACTGGTCGCTCCCTTCGAGAGCAACGGACGGGACGTCCTGCACCCCGACGACGTCGAGGGTGACGGAGGCGGGCGGTCGCACGAGGTCGAGCGCGGGGGCCGGGACGAAGCCGAGCACGAGCATCGCCGCGACGAGCGGGGCCACGGCCCAGCGCTCGGTCGCGCTGACGTCACGCATGCCGGAGAACTCGTCGCGCGGGGGTCCCGAGAAGATCCGCTGGTAGGTCCACAGCACGTAGATCGCGGCGAGCACCACGCCGAGCGTCGCGACGATCGCGGCGGCCGGGTGCCGCGCGAACGTCCCGACTATGACCATGAACTCGGACACGAACGTCGACAGGCCGGGCAGCGAGAGCGCCGAGAGGCCCGAGACCAGGAACAGACCGGCGAGCACCGGCACGACCTTGGCCAGGCCGCCGAAGTCGGCGATCTGCTGCGACCCGCGGCGCGCGACGAGGAACCCGGCGAGCAGGAACAGCGCGCCCGTCGAGAGCCCGTGGTTGACCATGTAGAACGACGAGCCCGCGATCGACGTCGACGTGAACGCGAAGATGCCGAGCACGATGAACCCGAAGTGCGACACCGACGTGTACGCGATGAGCCGCAGCAGGTCCTTCTGGCCGATGGCGAGCAGCGCGCCGTACAGGATCGAGACCACGGCCAGCACGATCACGGTGGGCGCGGCCCAGCGCGAGGCGTTCGGGAACAGCGGCAGGCACAGCGTGAGCATCCCGAAGGTGCCGACCTTGTCGAGCACGCCGACGAGCAGCGTCGAGGTCCCTGCCGGAGCCTGCTCGGCCGCGTCGGGCAACCACGTGTGGACCGGGAACATCGGGGCCTTGATCGCGAACGCGATGAAGAAGGCCACGAACAGCCACTTCTCCGTGGTCGGGTCGAGCGTCACCCCGGTCAGCTTCTCCGTGAGGAAGCCGTCCGGGCCGCCCGGTCCCTGCAGGTACAGGGCGATCACGCCGATCAGCATGATCAGGCCGCCCGCGAGCGAGAACAGCAGGAACTTGACCGCGGCGTAGCGCCGGCCCGCTCCCCCGAAGCCGCCGATCATGAAGTAGACCGGGATGAGCATGGCCTCGAAGAGGACGTAGAACAGGAAGACGTCGCGCGCGGCGAACACCGCGACGATGAACGCCTCGAGCACGATCACGAGGGCCAGGTACTTGCGCAGCGAGTCGGACGACGCCGCGTCCGAGCCCTGCTCGCGCCACGCCGCCAGCACGACGAGCGGCACGAGCAGCACCGACATGGCGATCAGCGCGAGGCCGACCCCGTCGACGCCGACCGCGTAGGACGCGCCGATCGCGGGGATCCACTGGTGCGTCTCGGACAGCTGGACGGCGCCGGCGGTCCCGGTGTCGAACGCGGAGATCGCGAGGACCACGACGACGAGCTCGACGAGCGCGATGCCCAGGGCGAGGACGCGCGCACGCGGGCGCAGCGCCTTCGGCGCGAACCACAGCAGCAGCGCACCGAGGACCGGCCACGCGATGAGCGTGGTCAGCCAGGGGAAGTCGGGCGACATCGCTCTCCTCAGCTCTGGACGACGAGCACGACGACCAGGAGGACCAGCAGGCCTCCGAGCATCGTCGCGGCGTAGGTACGGACGTAACCGGTCTGCGCGCGGCGCAGCAGGCTGCCGAGGCCGACGGTCGAGTGCGCGAGGCCCTTGACCCCACCGTCGACGACCGCGTGGTCGGCGTAGACCAGGGACCGGGTCAGGTGCTGGCCGGGCTCGACGAGCACCGCGTCGTTGACCGCGTCCTGGTACAGGTCGACGCGGGCGGCACGCGTGAGCGACGTGCCGAGCGGCGGCACGACCGGCACGGTCGAGACCGCGTAGCGGCGCCACGCGAGCACGAGGCCCGCGATCACGACGGTGAGCGTGAGCGCGATCAGCAGCCAGGCCGGCAGCACGGGCTCGCCGTGCTCGGCGTGCCCGGTCACGGGCTCGAGCCAGCCGACGAAGCGGCCGCCCAGCGAGAGCACGAGACCCAGACCCACGGAGCCGACGGCCAGGATGATCATCGGCCAGGTCATGAGCGCCGGGGACTCGTGCGGGTGCTGCTCCGAGCCGTCCTTCTTCGTCGTCCAACGGCGCTCGCCCTCGAACGTCATGAAGAACAGGCGCGACATGTAGAACGCGGTGATCCCGGCGCCCAGCAGCGTCACGGTGCCGAACACCCACGCGCGCCACTGCGCGCCGTCGGTCGGGATGAACGCCGCCTCGATGATCTTGTCCTTGGAGAAGAACCCGGCGAACGGCGGGATGCCGAGGATCGCGAGCCAGCCCATCATGAACGTGATCCACGTGATCTTCATGTACGGGGCCAGGCCGCCGAAGCGCCGCATGTCGACCTGGTCGTCCATGCCGTGCATGACCGAGCCCGCGCCGAGGAACATGCCGGCCTTGAAGAAGCCGTGCGTGACCAGGTGGAAGATCGCGAACGCGTAGCCGATCGGGCCGAGGCCCGCGGCGAGCACCATGTAGCCGATCTGCGACATCGTCGACGCGGCGAGCGCCTTCTTGATGTCGTCCTTCGCGCAGCCGACGATCGCCCCGAACAGCAGCGTGATCGCACCGATGATCACGACGACGAGCTGCGCGGTGGGCGCCGCTTCGAACACGCCGCCGGAGCGCACGATGAGGTAGACGCCCGCCGTGACCATGGTCGCGGCGTGGATGAGCGCGGACACCGGCGTCGGGCCCGCCATCGCGTCGCCGAGCCAGGACTGCAGCGGGAACTGCGCCGACTTGCCGCACGCGGCGAGCAGCAGCATGAGCCCGATCGCGGTCAGCGTGCCCTCGCTCGCGTGGGCCCCCGGGTCGTCCAGGACGGTCGCGAAGTCCAGCGCCCCGAAGTGCGCGAACATCAGCCCCATCGCGATCAGCAGCCCGACGTCACCGATGCGGTTCGCCACGAACGCCTTCTTGGCGGCGACCGCGTAGGGCATGTGGTGGTTCCAGAAGCCGATGAGCAGGTACGAGGCCAGACCCACGCCCTCCCAGCCGACGAACAGCAGGAGGAACGAGTCCGCCAGGACCAGCACGAGCATGGCCGCGACGAAGAGGTTGAGGTAGGCGAAGAACCGGCGCCGGTCCGCGTCGTGGTCCATGTACGCCACGGAGTAGACGTGGATCAGCGTGCCGACGAACGTCACCAGCAGCACGAACGTCAGGGACAGCGGGTCGAGCCGCATGCCCGCGTCGAGGTGGAACGCGCCCGCGTCGATCCAGGTCCCGAGGTGGACGTCGAGCACGCGCTCGTCGGCCGGGCGGTCCAGGATCCGCAGGAAGGTCAGCAGCCCGACGACGAACGCGCCGCCGGACGCCAGCACGCCGAGCCAGTGACCCCACCGGTCGGCACGACGGCCGAGCAGCAGCAGGATCGCGGCGGACGCCAGCGGGAGCCCGACGAGCAGCGGCGCCACGGCGAAGATCCCTCCGCTGACGGTCTCCCCCACCGGGGAGACGGTCTCGGTGGCCAGCGTCACCGCGGGGACGAGCCCGTCGGCGACAGAGGTCAGGGTGTGCACGCGCGCTCCCTCAGCTCTTCAGGAGGTTGACGTCGTCGATCGAGGCCGATCGACGAGTACGGAAGATCGCCACGATGATCGCCAGGCCGACGACGACCTCGGCGGCGGCCACGACCATGACGAAGAACGCGAGCACCTGCCCGGTGAGCTCGCCGTGCATGCGCGAGAACGTCACCAGGGCCAGGTTCGTGGCGTTGAGCATGAGCTCGACGCCCATGAACGCGATGATCGCGTTACGGCGCAGCAGGACCGTCGCGCTGCCGACGGAGAACAGGATCCCCGAGAGCACGAGGTAGTGGGTGAGCGTCACTTGCCCTCCTCCGAGTCCGGCGCCGAGGCGTCCACGCCCGCGACCGCGTCGCCGATCTGCGGTGCGCCGACCGACGCGCCGGCCGGGTCGGCCTGCGGCGGCGGGGTCTGGTGCTGCTCCTCGTACCCGAGGGCGCCGCGCTCGACGGCCGACTTGCCCGCGATCACCCGGTCGATGCGTGCGGCGTACTCGGCGGCGTCGGCCTCCTGGCCGCGCACGCGCAGCACGCGCGGCACCGAGCTCGTGATCGGGCGGCCGTACGGGTCGAGCGCGGGGACGTCCATCGCGTTGTGCTTGGCGTACACACCCGGAGCCGGCAGCGGGGCCAGCGTCTGCCCGGCGCGCACGCGCGCGTCGGCGCGCTCGCGCTGACCGAGGCGCGGCGTCAGGCGACGACGGTGCGTGAACACGAGCGCACCGAGCGCCGCGGTCACGAGCAGCGCGCCCACGACCTCCATCGCGAAGACGTACTGACCGAAGATCAGGTGCGCGATGCCCCGGGGGTTCGTGCTCTCGTTCGCCGTGCCCAGACCGACCGGGTCGGGGTACGTGGCGGTGCCGATCACGCCCGCCAGGACGACGAGCAGGCCGAGCCCCGCGAGCCAGCCGATCCAGCGCTGGCCGCGGATGGTCTCGACCAGCGAGTCGGCCGAGCTCACGCCGACGAGCATCAGCACGAACAGGAACAGCATCATGATCGCGCCCGTGTAGACGACGACCTGCACGACGCCGAGGAACACCGCGCCCTGCGTGACGTACAGGAACGCCAGGCTGATCATCACGAGGATCACGCACAGCGCGGCGTGCACGGCCTTGCGCGCGAACAGCAGGCCGAACGCGGCGATCACCATGATCGGCGCGAGCACCCAGAACAGCACGGCCTCGGCGGTGGACGGGTCGCCCGC
>NZ_LFKW01000033.1:14756-30169 GCF_001040865.1 Cellulomonas sp. A375-1
GCCGGCAGCGCCCCGGCGGCCAGCTCGGTCGCGCCCGCGACGAGCGCGCTCATCGGACACCGCCCTGGCGGTGCGCCCCGGCGACGTGCTCGGCCATGACCGCGGCCGTCGGGCCGACCTGCTCGGCGGCCGTGAGGCCGGCGCCCTCGGGGAGCGTCGGGTCGTCGGGCCGGTGCTCGCGCACCCACGCCCGCTGCGCGTCGGTCGGGCCCGTGACCTCGCCCCGGTAGTACTCGGTGTCCGTCGTGCCCTCGACCATCGGGTGCGGTGCGGCGAGCATGCCGTCACGCAGCGGCGCGAGCAGGTCGTCCTTCTCGTAGATCATCCCGGCACGCGTCGGGCCGGCGAGCTCGAACTCGTTCGTCATGGTCAGCGCGCGCGTCGGGCACGCCTCGATGCAGAGCCCGCAGAAGATGCAGCGCAGGTAGTTGATCTGGTAGACGCTGCCGAACCGCTCACCGGGCGAGAACTGCGCGTCGGGCGTGTTGTCGCTCGCCTCGACGTAGATCGCGTCCGCGGGGCACGCCCACGCGCACAGCTCGCAGCCGATGCACTTCTCGAGCCCGTCCGCGTAGCGGTTGAGCTGGTGGCGACCGTGGTAGCGCGGCTTCGTCGGGACGGTCTCGCGCGGGTACTGCTCGGTGACCGTCTTGCGGAACATGTTGGACAGCGTCACGCCGAACCCGCCGACGGGGGCCAGCAGTGCGCGCACGCCCGACGCCTTCGGGATGAGCGACTCGTACTGCGGCACGGCGGGCACGCCGACCTCACCGGCGGCCGTGCGCGGCGCGACCGCCTTGCCCGGCGCGGGGGTGGCACCGGCCGGACGCGGCGACGAACCTGCCGGACGCGAGCCTGCCGGACGCGAACCAGCGGGCTGCTGCGGGCGCGGGGCGGGCGGCTTCTTGCGCGGCTCAGCCACCGTGCACCTCCTTCGGGTCGGTCGGCGCATCGGCGCCCGTGGTGGTCTCGTCGGCGGGGGCACCGGCCGTCACGCGCGCACGGCGCGGCGACGGCGGAAGGACCTGGCCGGGCAGCGGGGGCACCGGGTAGCCGTCGGCGAACGCGTCGAGCACGCGCGGCCGGGTGGCGGCCGGCGCCGGCTTCTTCTCGGGGATCAGCAGCGAGATCACGACCCCGACGATCACGACGCCCGCGATCCCGAACAGGATCGTGCGCAGCTCGAGGTCGGCGAACTGCGGGAACTGGCGCAGGCCCTGGACGACCGCGACGAGCACGAGCCAGACGAGCGAGGCCGGGATCAGGACCTTCCAGCCGAGCTTCATGAACTGGTCGTACCGGAACCGCAGCACCGAGCCGCGCACCCAGACGAAGAAGAACATGAGCGCCCAGAGCTTGGCGAGGAACCACAGCACGGGCCAGTACCCCTGCTGCAGGAAGCTGTCCGCGGGGATGAACGGCGCGCGCCAGCCGCCGAGGAACAGCGTGGTGGCGACGGCCGAGACGTTGAGCATGTTGATGTACTCGGCGAGGAAGAACCAGGCGAACTTCATCGACGAGTACTCGGTCATGTAGCCGGAGACCAGCTCACCCTCGGCCTCGGGGAGGTCGAACGGCAGGCGGTTGGTCTCTCCGACCATCGACACGATGTAGATGACGAACGCGGGCAGCAGGGGCAGGAACCACCACAGCTGGGTCTGCGACGAGACGATCTCGGACGTCGACATCGACCCCGCGAGGATGAACACGCTCACGAGCGACATGCCCATCGCGAGCTCGTAGGAGATGACCTGCGCGGTCGAGCGGACCGCGCCGAGCAGCGGGTACGTCGAGTTGGACGACCAGCCGCCGAGCACGATGCCGTACACGCCGACCGACGCGCACGCGAGGATGTAGAGCACCGCGACCGGGAAGTCGGTGAGCTGCAGCGGCGTCTCGACGCCGAACATGTTCACGGTCGGCCCGAGCGGGATCACCGCGAACGTCAGCAGCGAGCAGAACACCGCGATGAGCGGCGCCACGATGTAGACGACCTTGTCCGCGGCCTTGACCGTCATGTCCTCCTTGAACAGGAGCTTCATGGCGTCGGCGAGGGACTGCAGCAGGCCGAAGGGGCCGTGCACGTTCGGGCCGGGGCGCACCTGCATGCGTGCCACGACCTTGCGCTCGAACCAGATCGCGATGAGCACGCTCGTGAGCAGGAAGACCAGGATCCCGACCGACTTGATGAGCCAGATCCACCACGTGTCGTTGCTGAAGTCGGCGGCGGTCGAGCGTTCGGCCGCCGCCGCCATCCCCGCAGCCAGGACGCTGTGCATCAGGCCTCCTCGTCGTGCGCCGGGGCGAGCGGGGCGGCGCCCGGCGTGAGCCGGACGAGCGCACCGCCGACGGCGTGCAGCGTGTCGCGCACGGCGGAGCCGGGCGAGTTGGTCGGCAGCCAGACGACGAAGTCCGGCATGTCCGTGACCAGCACGGGCAGGGTGATCGTCCCCGCGTCGGTGCCGACCGCGAGCAGGTCACCGTCGGCGACGCCGACCGACGCGGCCGTCGCGGCGGAGACGCGGGCGACGGGCCGCTTCGCGGTCCCGGCCAGGTGCGGCTCACCCTCCTGCAGGCGACCGGAGTCGAGCAGGTGGTGCCACGTGGCGAGCACGGCGTGCCCGGCCGGCACCGCCGGCGGCTCGCCGGGGGCGACGTCGGGCGCGTCGACGCGTGCGCCGTCCCAGCCGCCCAGCTGGTCGAGCTCGGCGTGCACGTCGGCCACCGAGTCCAGGCCCAGGTCGACCCCGAGCTCCGCGGCGAGGCCGTGCAGCACGCGGTGGTCGGGCAGCGCGTGCGAGACGAGCGCCTGCGGGAAGGGCCGCGGGCGGCCCTCCCAGGTCACGAACGTCCCGGGCTTCTCGACGGGCGGCGCGACCGGGAGCACCACGTCGGCGCGCTCGGTCACCTCCGACGGTCGCACCTCGAGCGACAGGACGAAGCCGACCTTGTCGAGCGCGTCGCGCACGAGGGCGGGGTCCGGCAGGTCCGCCGGGTCCACGCCGCCGACGACGAGAGCGCCCAGGCCGCCGTCGCGCGCTGCGGCGACGATCTGCGACGCCGACCGGCCGGGAGCCGTCGGCAGCGCCTCGACTCCCCACGCGGCGGCGAGGTCCACGCGCGCACCGGCGTCCGCGACGGGGCGGCCGCCCGGCAGCAGGGTCGGCAGCGTGCCCGCCTCGACCGCACCGCGCTCACCCGCGCGCCGGGGCACCCACGCCACGCGGGCACCCGTGCGCGCACCGAGCCGCAGGACCGCGGAGAGCGCACCGGTCGACGACGCCGCGCGCTCGCCCACGAGCACCACGGCCCCGGGCGTCGCGAGGGCCTGTGCCAGCGAGGACAGCACGTCCTCGTCGGCGTCACCCACGACGCCGTCGAGCACCTCGGCCTCCGTGCCGGGAGCCGCCGGCACGAGCGTGCCGGACAGGCGCTGCAGGCCACGGCTGTCGAGCGCGGCCACCGAGTAGACCGTCGTCGTGCCCTTGAGGACCGACTCGCGCAGGCGCAGGAAGAGGATGCCGCCCTCCTCCTCGGCCTCGAGGCCCACGAGGAGCACGGTGGGAGCCGCCGCGACGTCGGCGAACGTGACGTCGAGCGTGCGCCCCGCGACGTGGTGGCCGAGGAAGGCGGCCTCCTCGTCCGAGTGCGGGCGGGCGCGGTGGTCGACGTCGTTCGTGCCGAGCGCGACGCGCGCGAACTTGGCGTAGGCGTACGCGTCCTCGAGCGTCACGCGACCGCCGGGCAGCACGCCCACGCCTCCGGCCTCGAGCGCCGTGCGCAGGCCCGCCGCAGCGGCGCCGTACGCCTCGAACCAGCTCGCGGGCCGCAGCTCGCCGCGCGAGCCGTCCGCGAGGCGGTCCCGCACGAGCGGCGTCGTGAGGCGGTCCGGCGAGGACTGCCAGCGGAAGCCGAAGCGGTCCTTGTCGGTGATCCACTCCTGGTTGACCGCGGGGTCCTCCCCCGCCAGCCGCCGCATGACGACACCGCGCCGGTGGTCCACGCGGATCGCGGAGCCCTGCGAGTCGTGCTCGGAGACGCCGGGCGTGGAGACCAGGTCGAACGGGCGGGCGCGGAAGCGGTACGCGG
This sequence comes from Cellulomonas sp. A375-1, assembly GCF_001040865.1. Taxonomy (NCBI): domain Bacteria; kingdom Bacillati; phylum Actinomycetota; class Actinomycetes; order Micrococcales; family Cellulomonadaceae; genus Cellulomonas; species Cellulomonas sp. A375-1. The sequence goes on from NZ_LFKW01000033.1 coordinate 18,846, forward strand.
CCGACGTCAGCGCACCGACCGGGCAGATCTGCACCGTGTTGCCCGAGAAGTACGACGCGAACGGCCGGCCGCTCGTGTCCACGGTCGAGGCCCCGACGGGCACCTCGCCCGCGAAGCCGAGCACCTCGACGTCGAACGTGCCGATCTGCTGCTGCGCGCCGCGCTTCTGCAGGTCGATCCACACGTCGCCCGCGATCTCCTCGGAGAACCGGGTGCAGCGCTGGCACAGGATGCAGCGCTCGCGGTCGAGCAGGATCTGCGTCGAGATCGCGATGGGCTTGGGGAACGTCCGCTTGATGTCGACGAAGCGGCTCGTCGCGCGGCCGTTGCTCATCGCCTGGTTCTGCAGGGGGCACTCGCCGCCCTTGTCGCAGACCGGGCAGTCGAGCGGGTGGTTGATGAGCAGCAGCTCCATGACGCCGTGCTGCGCCTTGTCCGCCTCGGCGGACGTGTGCTGCGTCTTGACCTCCATGCCCGGGGTCGCCTCGAGCGTGCAGGAGGCCTGCGGCTTCGGCATCTTCGCGACGTTGCCGTCGCGTCCGGGCGCCCACACCTCGACGAGGCACTGGCGGCACGCGCCCGCGGGGGCGAGCAGCGGGTGGTCGCAGAACCGCGGGATCGCGATCCCGAGCTGCTCGGCCGCGCGGATCACGAGCGTGCCCTTGGGCACGGTCGTCTCGACGCCGTCGATGGTGAACGTGACCGTGGCCGCGGGCTCGGCCGGCACCGGTGCCGGTGCGGCCGGGACCAGCGGGGTCCCGGCGGCCTGCGAGCGGTCCGAGGTGATCGTCATGCGTGCACCCCCGCGAGGGCCGAGCCGGAGCGGCGCGGCGTGTAGTCGAAGAGCGCGCTGCGCTCGGGCGGGAACAGGACGTCGGCCGGCGTGTGGCACCCGGCCTCGAACTCCTCCCGGAAGTACTGGATCGCGCTGGTGACGGGGCTCGTCGCGCCGTCACCCAGCGCGCAGAACGCGCGGCCCAGGATGTTGTCGCACAGGTCGAGCAGCAGGTCGATGTCCGCCGGCGTGCCCTGCCCGCGCTCGAGGCGCTGCATGATCTGGGCGAGCCAGAACGTGCCCTCGCGGCACGGCGTGCACTTGCCGCACGACTCGTGCTTGTAGAACTCGATCCAGCGCGTGACCGCGCGGACCACCGAGGTGGTCTCGTCGAAGATCTGCAGCGCACGCGTGCCGAGCATCGAGCCCGCCGCGCCGACCGACTCGTAGTCGAGCGGGACGTCGAGGTGCTCGGCCGTGAAGATCGGCGTCGACGAGCCACCCGGGGTCCAGAACTTCAGCGCCCGGCCGCCGCGCATGCCGCCCGCCATCTCGAGCAGCTCGCGCAGCGTGATGCCCAGCGGCGCCTCGTACTGCCCGGGGCGCGTCACGTGCCCCGAGAGCGAGAACAGCCCGTGGCCCGTCGAGCGCTCGGTGCCCATCTGCTTGAACCAGTCGGCGCCGCCCACGACGATGCCGGGCACCGACGCGATCGACTCGACGTTGTTCACCACGGTCGGGCGCGCGTACAGGCCCGCGACCGCCGGGAACGGGGGCTTGAGCCTGGGCTGGCCGCGCAGGCCCTCGAGCGAGTCGAGCAGCGCGGTCTCCTCGCCGCAGATGTACGCGCCGGCACCGGCGTGCACCGTGACCTCGAGGTCGTAGCCCGAGCCCAGGATGTTCGTGCCGAGGTAGCCCTTGGCGTAGGCCTCCTCGACCGCACGCAGCAGCCGGCGGTACACGTGCACGACCTCGCCGCGCACGTAGATGAAGGCGTGGTGGCAGCCGATCGCGAACGACGTGATGATCACGCCCTCGATCAGGTGCTGCGGGCTCGCCATCATGAGCGGGATGTCCTTGCACGTGCCCGGCTCGGACTCGTCGGCGTTCACGACGAGGTAGCGCGGGCCGCCGTCGGGCGCGGGCAGGAAGCCCCACTTCATGCCCGTCGGGAAGCCTGCGCCGCCGCGGCCGCGCAGGCCCGAGTCCTTGACCATGGTCACGACGTCCGCCGGGGGCAGCGTGAGCGCGCGGCGCAGGCCGCGGTAGCCCCCGTTGGCCTCGTACGTCGCCAGGGTCCACGAGCGGTCGGCGTCCCAGTGGTCGCTCAGCACGGGGGTGAGGGTGGTGGCCACCTCAGTCCTCCTTCGCGTCGGACGAGGCCTGCTTCTTGTCCTGCTCGGCCGACGACGCGTCCGCGGCCGTGGTCACGGGGCGCTCGGCGCTCGACTGCTCGCCGCCCGTCGTCGGCTTCGCCGTGCGCGGTGCGGCCTTCGCCCGCGACGACGAGCGCGCGGGCTTGTCGTCGCCCGGGAACGGCGGCGCGGTCCAGCCCTCGTCGCGTGCGAGGACCGTGCCTCGCAGCGTCGGCTCGCCGGCCCCGACACCCTCGTCGGCCCGGCCGTCCAGGAACCCGGCCAGCACGTGGGACATCTCCTTGAAGGAGACGACCTTGTCCGCGCCACGCGACGGGGCGACGTCCTCGCCGGCCCGCAGGCGGTCGACGACCTCGGCCGCCGAGGCGGGCGTCTGGTTGTCGAAGAACTCCCAGTTGACCATCATCACGGGCGCGTAGTCGCAGGCCGCGTTGCACTCGACCCGCTCGAGCGTGATCTTGCCGTCCTCGGTGGTCTCGTCGTGGCTGACGCCGAGGTGGTCGCACAGGTGCTCGTAGATCGCGTCGCCGCCCATGATGGCGCACAGCGTGTTGGTGCAGACCCCGACGGTGTACTCGCCGTTGGGGTGCCGCTTGTACTGCGTGTAGAACGTCGCGACCGCCGAGACCTCGGCCGTCGTGATGCCGAGCGTCGCGGCGCAGAACGCGATGCCGCGCGGGCTCACGTAGCCGTCCTCCGACTGCACCAGGTGCAGCAGCGGCAGCAGCGCGGAGCGCTCCTGCGGGTAGCGCGCGACGATCTGCGCGGCGTCCGCGTCCAGCCGCGCACGCGTCGCGTCGTCGTACGACGTGCGGTGCGCCTGACCCTCGCCGCGCGGGACGAGCTCCTCGACGGACATCAGCGGTCCACCCCTCCGAGCACCGGGTCGATCGACGCGACGGCGACGACGACGTCGGCCACCTGCCCGCCCTCGCACATGATCGACGTCGCCTGCAGGTTGTTGAAGCTGGGGTCACGGAAGTGCGCGCGGTACGGGCGCGTGCCGCCGTCCGAGACCAGGTGCACGCCGAGCTCGCCGCGCGGGTGCTCGACCGTCTGCCACACCTGGCCCGCGGGGACGCGGAAGCCCTCGGTGACGAGCTTGAAGTGGTGGATCAGGGCCTCCATCGAGGTGCCCATGATCTCCTTGATGTGCGCGAGCGAGTTGCCCATGCCGTCGGACCCGATCGCGAGCTGTGCGGGCCAGGCGATCTTCTTGTCCTCGACCATGACCGGTCCGGGGTTCTTCTCGAGCCGGTCGAGCGCCTGCCGCGCGATCTTGATCGACTGGTAGATCTCCTCGAGGCGCACCTCGAGCCGGCCCCACGAGTCGGCCGTCTCGGCCGTGGGGACGTCGAAGTCGTACGTCTCGTAGCCGCAGTACGGAGCGGTCTTGCGCACGTCGTACGGCAGGCCGGCCGAGCGCAGCATCGGGCCGGTGATGCCGAGCGCCATCGAGCCGGCCAGCCCGAGGTAGCCGACGCCCTTGAGCCGCAGCTGCAGGATCGGGTTCGCCAGCATGAGGTCCTCGAGCTGGCGCAGGTAGTGCTCGACGCTCGTGAGCGCCTCGCGCGTGGCCTCGATGCCACCCGCGGGCACGTCCTGGGCCACGCCGCCGGGGCGGATGAACGCGTGGTTCATGCGCAGGCCGGAGATCAGCTCGAAGATCTTGAGCAGCTCCTCGCGCGCCGTGAAGCCGACCGTCATGATCGTCGTCGCGCCGAGCTCGTTGCCGCCGGTCGCGATGCACACCAGGTGCGACGTGATGCGGTTGAGCTCCATCATCAGGACGCGGATGACGTTCGCGCGCTCGGGCACGTCGTCGGTGATGCCCAGCAGCTTCTCGACCGCGAGGCAGTACGCGGCCTCCTGGAACAGGGGCGCCACGTAGTCCATGCGCGTGCAGAAGGTCACGCCCTGGGTCCAGGTGCGGAACTCCATGTTCTTCTCGATACCTGTGTGCAGGTATCCGATTCCGGCGCGCGCCTCGGTGACGGTCTCGCCGTCGATCTCGAGCATGAGGCGCAGCACGCCGTGGGTCGACGGGTGCTGCGGACCCATGTTGACGACGATGCGCTCCTCGCCGAGGCGAGCAGCCTCCTCGGCGATCTCGGACCAGTCGCCGCCGGACGCCTCGAACGACGGGATGCCCGTCGTCTGGTCGTCGACGATGTGGCCCGTGGCGTGGGGTGTGGTGCTCATCAGGTGTAGGACCTCCGCTGGTCCGCGGGCGGGATGGTGGCGCCCTTGTACTCGACCGGGATGCCACCCAACGGGTAGTCCTTGCGCTGCGGGTGACCGGGCCAGTCGTCGGGCATCTCGATCCGGGCGAGGCCGGGGTGCCCGTCGAAGATGATCCCGAAGAAGTCGAACGTCTCGCGCTCGTGCCAGTCGTGGCCCGGGTAGACGCTCGTGGTCGACGGGATGTGCGGGTCGCCCTCGGGCACCGCGACCTCGAGCCGCAGCGTGCGCGAGTGGGTCACCGACGTCAGGTGGTACACGGCGTGCAGCTCGCGACCCTCGTCGTGCGGGTAGTGCGCCCCGGACACGCCGAGGCCGAGCTCGAACCGCAGGTCCTGGTCGTCGCGCAGGTGCTGCGCGACCTCGACCACGTGCGCGGCCGCGACGTTCAGCGTCAGCTCGCCGCGGTCCACGACCACGGACTCGACCGCGTTCGCGAACCCCGTGCCGGATGCGTCGAGCAGCTCGGTGAGGATGTCGACGACCTCGTCGAACCAGCCGCCGTACGGACGCTCGCTCGGGCCGGGCAGGACCACCGTGGTGACCAGGCCGCCGTAGCCGCTCGTGTCGCCCGAGCCCTGCGCGCCGAACATGCCACGCCGGACGTCGACCAGGTCGAGCGGCGTGCGCGGCCCCGCCGCGGGGACGTTCTGCGAGCCCGCCTCGAGCGCGGCCTCGCTGGTCGCCTGCGCGCCGAGGGTGCCCTCGCCGGGCTTCGTCGCCTCGGCGGCGTCCTTCTTCGCGTCGTCGCTCATCGCAGCAGACCCGTCATGTGCGAGGTGGGCGTGGCCGCCAGCGCCGCCGCCTCGGCCGCCGCGGCGGCGTCCTTGCGGTTCACGCCCAGCGGCTCGTTCTGGATCTGGTCGTGCAGCGTGAGGATCGCGTTGATGAGCATCTCCGGCCGCGGCGGGCAGCCCGGCAGGTAGATGTCCACGGGCACGATGTGGTCGACGCCCTGCACGATCGCGTAGTTGTTGAACATGCCGCCCGACGAGGCGCACACACCCATCGACAGGACCCACTTCGGCTCGGACATCTGGTCGTAGACCTGACGCACGACCGGGGCCATCTTCTGGCTCACGCGGCCGGCGACGATCATGAGGTCCGCCTGGCGCGGCGACGCACGGAAGACCTCCATGCCGAACCGCGACAGGTCGTACCGCGGCGCGCCCGCGGACATCATCTCGATCGCACAGCACGCGAGACCGAACGTCACGGGCCACAGCGAGCCCTTGCGGAAGTAGCCGACGAGGTCCTCGATCGTCGTCAGCAGGAAACCCGAGGGTGCTTCCTCGATCCCCATGTCAGGACCTCCTCGTCGTCGTGCGGGACGTGCTCGTTGCCGTGGCTGCCTTGATGGTCGGACACCCGGGACCGACCGTTCGTGACCTCAGTCCCACTCGAAGCCCCCGCGACGCCACTCGTAGACGAACGGCACCGTGATGAGCACCAGGAACACGAGCATCGCGACGAGCCCGAACAGCGCGAGCTCCACGAAGCTCACCGCCCACGGGTAGAGGAAGACGACCTCGATGTCGAAGACGATGAACGTCATCGCGACCAGGTAGTACTTGATCGGGAAGCGCCCGCCACCGATCGCGTGCGGCGTCGGCTGGATCCCGCACTCGTACGCCTCGAGCTTCGCGCGGTTGTAGCGCTTGGGCCCGATGATCGCGCTCGCGCCGACGCCGCCGAGCGCGAGGACGGCGGCGATGCCCATGAGCCACAGCAGCGGCACGTACGGGTTGTTCATCAGGCGTCCTTCCTCGGCGCTGAGGGCAGCGTGGTCATGCGGCGGGGGCGATCCGGGCCAGGCCGGCGATCGTGCGGTCCACGATGTCACCGCCGTGCGGTTCGTAGCAGTCGGACAGGAGCTTGAGCACGAACTTCATGAGCAGCGGCCGGGGCAGTCCGTGGCGCGTGCACAGCCGCATGATCTCGGGGTGCTCGATGAGCTTCACGAAGACGCGGCCGAGCGTGTAGTACCCGCCCAGGTCGTCCTTCATGCGGCCCTGGTAGGTGGCGAGCGCACGCTCGCGGCCGGCTGCGGTCCCGCGCGCCAGGCCCTGCGCGATCGCGTCGGCGGCCACGCGCCCGGCCTGCAGGCCGTAGGCGATGCCCTCGCCATTGAACGGGCTGACCATGCCGGCCGCGTCGCCCGCGAGCAGCAGGCCGTCGGCGTACAGCGGGCCGCGGTTGAAGCCCATCGGCAGTGCCGCACCGCGCACCGGGCCCACCTGGTTCTCGGGCGTGAACTCCCACTCGGCGGGCGCGTTGCGCATCCACGCGGCGAACAGCGCCTTGTAGTCGACCTTGGTCGCCGCGGCCGTCGAGCTCACCGAGCCGAGGCCGACGTTCGCGGTGCCGTCCCCGAGCGCGAAGATCCAGCCGTACCCGGGCATGAGGTTCGACCGGCCCGGCTCGCCGTCCCACAGCTCGAGGTGGGACTCCATCCATGCGTCGTCGTGCCGCGGGGTGCGGAAGTACGTGCGGACCGCCACGCCCATCGGGCGGTCGTCGCGCTTGGTGCGGCCGACGCCCGTCGCGAGGCGCGCACTGACGCCGTCGGCCGCGACGACCACGCGGGCGCGGTACGTGACCTCGTCGCCGGCCCTCTTGCCGTCGTGGTCCACGGGCCGGGCGGTGACGCCGACGACGCGACCCGTGCGCTCGTCGCGCACCGCGCCCGTGACGTTCGTGAGCTCGTGCAGCTTGGCGCCAGCGGCTCGTGCGTGGTCGGCGAGCAGGTGGTCGAGGCTCATGCGCGAGCGCGCGAGGCCGTAGGACGGGTACGACGAGATCTCCGGCCACGGCAGCTCGAGGCGGTGCCCACCGCCGAGCACGCGCAAGCCCTGGTTGCGGATCCAGCCGTCCTGCTCACGGATCGGCACGGCCATCCGCACGAGCTCGGCGACCGCACGCGGGGTCAGACCGTCGCCACAGACCTTGTCCCGCGGGAACGACGCCTTCTCGAGGAGCAGCACGTCGAGTCCCGCGCGGGCGCAGTGGTACGCGGTCGCGGCCCCGGCAGGACCCGCGCCCACGACGATGACGTCTGCGTCATCGGTTGCGACCACCACTGAACACTCCACTTGTGACGTTGTTCACTTGCGCTCGGGCGAGTCTATAGGGGCCTCCGGAGGGTGTCTGCGAAGGCTTACCTCACCTCGTCCGACGAGCCCGCGTACGCTCGATGAACAGCGGGAATCGGACACCGTCGAGGCGTGCCGCAGGCACCGCCTCAGGCCGGTCGCGTCCCCCGGTGCAGAGCGACGATGCCGCCGGACAGGTTCCGGAACGCCACGCTCGTCCACCCCGCGCGCTTGATGGTCACGCCCAGCGCGCGCTGGTCCGGCCAGTCCTTGATGGACTCGGCCAGGTAGGCGTAGGCCGCCGAGTCCGAGTCCTTCGCCACCGCGCGCGCGACCTTCGGCAGCGCCTGCGTGAGGTAGCCGGTGTAGACCGCGCGGAACGGCGCGAACGTCGGCGTCGAGAACTCGCAGACCACGAGCCGCCCGCCCGGCTTGGTCACGCGCAGCATCTCCGCGAGCGCGGCCGGGACGTCCGGCACGTTGCGCAGCCCGAACGAGATCGTGACCGCGTCGAACGACTCGTCGGCGAACGGCAGGTGCAGCGCGTCGCCCGCGACGAACGGCAGGTCGGGCCGGCGCCGCTTGCCGACCGACAGCATCCCCTCGGACAGGTCGCACGGGACGACGAGCACGCCCGCGTCGGCGAGCGGCTCCGACGAGGTGCCCGTCCCGGCTGCGAGGTCGAGCACGGTCTCGCCCCGCTGCGCGCCCAGCGCCGCGAGCGTGGCCCTGCGCCACTGCCGGTCCTGGCCCATCGAGAGCACGTCGTTCGTCCGGTCGTAGCGCTGCGCGACGGAGTCGAACATCGCTGCGACCTCGTCGGGCTGCTTGTCCAGGTTCGCTCGCGCCATGGGCCCATCGTGCCAGCCCGGACGCGCTCGGCACGACGTCCCCGGCCGCAGGGCCCGGCGCGTGGCGCGGACCATCGCGCACGCGGGCCTACCCTGGTCGGTGATGAGCACGCTGACCTCCGCCCCTGCGGAGCGACTCCCCCACCCCCTCGTCGTGCGGACCGTCGCGCTCGACCTCGCGGGCGCTCCGTCGTCCGACGCGACGGACGGGACGCTCCCCGAGGCCGACCCGACGGACCTGCTGGACCTGCTGCCCGCCCCGGGCGCCGAGACGGCCGACGGTGCCGCCCCGCTCGCGTGGGTGCGCCGCGGCGACGGGCTGGTCGGCTGGGGCGAGGTGCTGCGGTTCGAGGTCGGCGGCCCCGGTCGGTTCGCCGACGCCGAGCGCGCGTGGCACGAGCTGCTCGCGCACGCGGTCGTGCGCGACGAGGTCCAGGTGCCGGGTACCGGGCCGGTCGCGTTCGGGTCGTTCGCGTTCGACGAGCGCTCGGCGGCCGGCGGCGTCGTCGTCGTGCCGCGGGTCGTGGTGGGCCGACGAGGCGGGCGCGCGTGGCTCACGACCATGACCGTGGGCGCCGCGCTCGGACCCGTGCCGGACCTCGACGAGCTCGCCGGCGTGCGCGTGCCCCCGGCCTCCCCCGGCGCCGTGACGTACACCGACGGCGCGGTCACCGCGGACGGCTGGCGCGACGTCGTCGCCGCCGGGATCGCGGCGGTGCGCGACGGCCAGGTCGACAAGGTCGTCCTCGCGCGCGACGTCGAGGCGCGCACCGAGCACCCGCTGGACGCGCGGTGGGCGCTGCAGCGCCTCGCGCACGGCTACCCCTCGTGCTGGACGTTCAGCGTCGACGGCATGCTGGGCGCGACGCCCGAGCTGCTCGTCCGCTCCGAGAAGGGCCTCGTGACCTCGCGCGTGCTCGCCGGGACGATCCGCCGCACGGGCGACGACGCCGCGGACCTCGCCCGCGCGGCGATCCTCGCGCACTCGTCCAAGGACCTCGAGGAGCACGAGTACGCGGTCCGCTCCGTGGCCCACGCGCTCGAGCCGTTCTGCTCGTCGACCAACGTGCCCGACGTGCCGTTCGTGCTGCACCTGCCGAACGTGCTGCACCTCGCGTCCGACGTCACGGGCGTGCTCGGTGGCGAGGCGCACGCGCACCCGTCGTCGCTCGCGCTCGCCGCTGCCCTGCACCCCACCGCCGCTGTGTGCGGCACGCCCACGCAGGCGGCCGCGACGCTCATCCGGCGCATCGAGGGCATGGACCGGGCGCGGTACGCCGGACCGGTCGGCTGGTTCGGTGCCGACGGCGACGGCGAGTGGGGCATCGCGCTGCGCTCGGCCCAGACGTCGCCCGACGACCCGCACCGCGTGCGGCTGTTCGCGGGCTGCGGGATCGTCGCCGCGTCCGACCCGGCCGCCGAGCTCGCCGAGTCCGAGGCGAAGCTCGTCCCCATGCGTACCGCCATCAGCTCCGACTGACCGGTTCCACGAGAACGCCGCGCGCCGCTGCGCGTCCGCCGACGTCCCCGGACAGCACGAGGCCCGGCCGGTCGGCTGTCCGCCGATCCGACCGGGCCCGGGCGCGGGACCCTGTCACCGGGTGGGGTCCCGCGCGGTCTCGGCGCGGGCCAGGGGGAGCCCTGCCGAGAGCTCAGCTCAGGCTCGACTCAGCCCTGGTTCTGCTGGAGCCACTCCCACAGCTCCTCGGGCGTCATGTTCTGCAGGTCGGGGACCTGGCCGCCGCGCTGCGGGCCGCCCTGGTCGCCCTGCTGGTCCTGGCCCTGGCCGTTCTGGCCCTGCTGGTCCTGACCCTGGCCGTTCTGGCCCTGCCCGTCCTGACCCTGGCCGGGCTGCGAGCTGGTCGTGTCCTCCTTGGTCGCGAGCGTGACCTCGACGTCGATCGCCTTGTCGTCGCGCACGACGGTCAGCGTGACCTTGTCACCCGACGCGTGCGCCCGGACGAATGCGGTCAGCGACTCGGCGCCGCCCACGGCGTCGCCGTCGATCCCGACGACCACGTCGCCCACCTGGAGCCCGGCGTCCGCCGCAGGCGAGCCCTCGTTGATCTGCTTGACGACCGCACCGGCGCGCGTCACGCCGTCGGCGGTCGCGGTGCCGTCGTCGAGCCCGACACCCAGGAACGCGTGCTGCGCGGTGCCGTTCTCGATGAGCTGCCCCGCGACGTTCTTGACGAGGTCGACGGGGATCGCGAAGCCGAGCCCGATCGAGCCCGACTGCTGCGACGTCGTCGCGATCGACGAGTTGATGCCGATCACGCGGCCCTGCGCGTCGAACAGCGGGCCACCGGAGTTGCCGGGGTTGACCGACGCGTCGACCTGGATCGCGTTCGTCACGGTGGTCTGCGACCCGGACTCGTCCTGGGTCGAGACCGGGCGGTCCACGGCCGAGACGATGCCCGTGGTCACGGTGTTCTGCAGCCCGAGCGGGTTGCCGACCGCCATGACCGCCTGACCCACGCGCACGCCCTCGGAGGTGCCGAGCGCGGCGGCCTCGAGGTCCTTCGGCGGGTCGACGAGCTTGATCGCGGCGAGGTCGGTCGTCGGGTCGGTGCCGACGACGTCGGCGGTGAAGATGCGGCCGTCCGTGAGGGTGACCTGGACCTTGTCGTCCTGCGCGCCCGCCACCACGTGGTTGTTGGTGACGATGTGGCCCGCGTCGTCGATCACGACGCCCGAGCCGAGCGCGGTGCCGGACTGGCTCGTCGTCTGGATCGCGACGACCGACGCCTGGACGGCTGCGGCCACGGCCTGCCAGTCGGGCGAGTCGTCGGTCGAGCCCGAGACCGGGACGGCGTCGTTCGCGCTCTGGCCGAGCTGGGCGAACGAGCTCGAGCCGTTCGAGGTGCCGGTGGCGGCGGCGTCGCGGTCGAGCGCGGACGTCACGCCGAGCGTCGCGGCGGCGGCGACGAGCGCGGCGGCCGCGGCGGCGGTCACGGGGATCCAGACGCGGCCGCGGCGCTGCGCGCGG